>JAFRIR010000113.1 GCA_017432685.1 Flexilinea sp.
AAACCGGCGATGCTAATATGCGTCTGTTTTATTCTCGATCGAAAAAATAAGCGGCGCTGAACTGCGTTCTGCTGGCGCTGAATTCCGTTTCCCATGCGCTGAACGCGCTTCAGCGCATGGGCTCATTCGTCGGAATAATCAGCTGATGAGCGGAACTGTTTCTGAGCCGTTTTTTGTTATCTGTATTTTCAATAGAATTTATTCACAATGTTTTACCTGAAATTGAGAAAAATCCCGTGCGACTTCCGTATTTGGAAAAACGGTCTGAGCTTCCGCCAGTATATCTCTTTCCCGATAGCGTCTTGAAACGTGAGTAAGAAAAAGTTTCCCGACTTCAGCTTCTTTTGCCAACTCTGCAGCCATTCTTGCGGTAAGGTGTGAATACTGCGCAGCCATCTCAGCTTCCTCTTCAAGATAAGTTGACTCAATGCTCAAAGCATCAGCGCCGTGGACATAAGGCAGCAATTCCATTGCATTACCTGTATCGCCGACAGCGACCAATGTAGTGCCGGGTATATAATCACCGAGAACTAACTCAGCATCGATCGTTCTTCCGTCAGGCAGCGTTACAGACTCTCCATTCACCAGATTTTTCCGCCAGGGGCCAACCGGAATGTTCAGCTCTGCAGCCTTTTCAGGCAGGAATGGACGCTTTCCTTTTTCCACAAATTTATAACCGAACGAGTCAGTTCCCCGATGAGTAACCGGGAAGCAGCTGACAGTCAGGTTTTTTTCCTCAAAAATCACCCCGGGACTAAGTTTATGAAAAACCAATGGCGTAGGGATACGGTTACCGCGCAGCACAACGGAAAAAAGTAAATCCCTGATCCGGTCTATAGCGTCAGCCCCACCATAAATATGCATCTCCTCCATTGTCTCCCAGCGAACCATTGTTGATACAAGGCCTGCAAGACCGAGAATATGATCCAAATGAGAATGTGTGATCAGGATCCTGTTTAAACGCTTCAACCCGATTCCGGAAGTCAGTAATTGACGCTGTGTACCTTCCCCGCAGTCTACCATAAACCGATGCTCATTATTGAGAACGACCATTGATGGCAAACTGCGCCGGACAGAAGGCGCCGATGCCGATGTACCCAAATAAATTATCTCAAACACAAAATTACCCTCAGGTTTACCCTCTTTATCCCCGGATCAACCCCATATCAACCGTTACCAGCCAGACACCGTTTTTTCCAAACTTGATATTATACGTCATCATCGTATCTTCTGTGCTGAAATAAAGTGTGACCTGATCATCAGGATATTTTGCACCGGAAATGTTAGCCGGTTCCAATCCGTCGATCCAAAGAGTCTCGATTACTTTCTGCACACCTTCCGTTCCGTTCACCACTATGGAAAACACAGCATGGGAAAACTCAGCATAATCATCATCTGAAGAAAACTGAAAATTACCGAACAACTCCGCACTGTAGCGATTATTTACAGACCGACATCCAATGATGTCATAACTCCGCCAGCATTCGTAATCCGGGTACTCTTTCATCATTTCCATCACTTCAATTGGATTTGCCAGCCACATTTTCGGTAACTTCTGTGTGATTTCTCCAAAGCTGTATAAAGAAGGGTTCTCGCGATATTCTTCCGCCAAAGCAGCCAAAGGAAAAACCAGCAGAATGCTGATGATCATGATCAAAAATATCCATCTTTTCATATCTGATTCCTTCCCAAATTATTGATAATCCGGGATAAAAACTTGATCTGCCCGGTATAAAAAAGCTCAGTCCGAAGGCTGAGCTTTTTCATTCAAATGATGATTACTCAGGCAAGCAGATCCTGTATCATTTTATCAAGCTCAGCAGCGGGCATGGAACCTGTGTGTCGGTTCACGATCTCTCCATCGCGGACAAAAATCAGTGTCGGGATACTCTGAATACCAAGAAATTCCGCTGTATCACTGTCATCATCAATGTTTACTTTGGCAACGACAAGCTTGCCGGCATATTTCTTTGCGGCCTGGTCAAGCAAAGGGCCCATCATCTTACAGGGGCCACACCACGGAGCCCAAAAGTCAACTACAACCGGAAGCGCTGACTTAAGAACAGCCTGTTCATAAGATGCATCCGTCACATGGATAGGTTCTTCAAACATAAATATAACTCCTTAAAATTTCTTTTCTAATCATACCATGATTTCAAACTTTTCTCTATTGTTTAACAAAAGATTAATTGTTTCCCGCAATAGATCCTAATACAAGCTGCTTAATGGCCCATCCTCAGTTTGCCGGAATTGTATAATAGTTGAAAGAAGCACTGCGTGAGCTTGATGAATTACGAGCAGTCAAGGTAACCGTGTGAGAGCCCCAACTTCCGATAGGTCCACAAATGTGCCGCGTAGCAGTAGCATCATAGCTGTTTTTCACATTCTCGCCATCCACATCCACCGATATGATCGATGCATTGGAAACAGACCAGTAAACTGTAACGCAGTTCCCTTGTAAACCGGAATCCGATTCAGGATAGAAGTAATTGATCGTCGGAGCATATGATCCTGATCCGCCGCCGTCCCTGGTCGTATAGGTAAAGGACGCATATGCCGCATCGTTTGGAGCCAGCGCAGCGATCTGCACGGTATGTGTACCGGCATTCATCAGCGGACCGCAGATTTGCTGGGCACCGTTTGTGGAATAACTGCTGACAGCGGAATAATTGTCAACGGTTATCTCTACCTTTGCAGTATTGGACGTTTGCCAGTAAACAGTCGGACAGGTACCGACAGATCCTGCATAAAAATCGGGATAGAAGGCATTCACGACCGGATAATTTCCACCCGATCCACCGCCGCTGACACGAATTTTCGCCCAAATCGTCTCACCGAAGTTCTGACCCTGCGGAGAGCGCATCTGCCAATAACCGCGATAAGTGCCGCCGTTCACTGGTGCAACCATATCAACAGCCAGATCCACCTGCGCACCCGGAGTTACGTTCATCGGAATGCTGATGTTGCGTCCACTCATCTGATCACCTGAAACAAACACAAAGGTATAATTCGGTGTCCAGGTACAGCTGCCGGTGTTTTGAACACGCCAGACCTTTCGGAATTGCGTACCGGGAGAAAATTGGGCCCCGTCTGTAATCGTCACATCAGAAACAAACACCATGCCATTCTTGCAGCTGTCAGCTGAATTTTGGGCCGGGACAACAACCACGGGAACGCTCGGTGTTGCCGTCGGGATAGAGCTGTCTCGGGAAATCGTTACCTCCGCTTCTCCAAAGTTCATGGAAAAGAAACGGTTCGCGATTGTTTGAGCGGTTCCGTCTTTGATCATGTCAGTAAGGTGTTGATTTACAACGGAGGTCAATGTTGAATTTTTCCTCAAGCCGAAGACATAACTCTCATTCATAAATCCGTCATAAAAGATTTGATATTTTCCGGAGCGTTGGTAGAGATCTTCATACAGATCCTGTGAAAGTACCACAAGGTCTACCTCCTGCCGATCCAGCGCTCGTATCTCATCAGCAGCATTGGAATAGGAATAAACATTCCTGATACTCACATATCCGCCGCCCACAAGATTTGTTTTGATCCACTGGTCAAAACTGGTCCCTTTTTGGACCCCGATCTTCAAATCACGGAAACTCTCCATAGACACGGACCCGGGTTTTGAGAGAGAAGATAAACCGACGAAATAAGCGCTTCCGGTATAATAGGTTCGGGTCAAATCAATTAGCTGCTGACGTTCTTCGTTTTTAGCAAAGGCACCGCCAATGATATCCACTTGTCCGAGATTCAAAGAATCGATCATGCCGTCGAAGGCCAGATTATAAATTTGAACCTTAACGCCCATTCGACGGCCGATTTCCTGAACAAGCGCAACATCCAGGCCGGTACTGTTTCCGGATTCATCAACAAATACAAACGGGATATAATCGGGTGGTACACCTAAACTCAGCGTACCGGACTGTTTCACGTCTGCAAGGTCATCAGCGTAAACTGCCGAAACACAGAAGGCTATCAGCAAACTGATCATAATTATCAGGAATTTTTTCATGAAGGGTTCTCCTTTCTCTCCTCTGAGATAAGCACTAATACTATTATAATGGATAACGTCTGCAAATATGAATAAAAAATACTCTATCCTGTAAAAAAAACTATTACGGATTTTGATATCTTCCGTTTTTTTTCTTTCCGATTGGTTATAATATCAATGTAACTATATAAACAGGAGGGAATGAATGAAGAATAAACTGTTGTTACTGCTCCTCGCGGTATTTATGCTCACAGCCGCTGCTTCTTATGCAGAGACAATTAACATAGGTACCTATGCAGGTTATCGTCCTTTTGTGTATTATGACTACAACAATGAATTGACCGGCCTCGATATTGAACTGCTCAGGGAAATCGGCAAACGGAAAGATTTCACGCCCCGGTTTTATGATATGGCGTTTGACGGCCTCATCGATTCTGTCAGCGTCGGACAAGTTGACTTGATTGGGGGCGGCTTTTCAGTGACATCGGAACGTGAACAAGAGGTCATTTATACGCAAAGTTATTACGCCAATCAGGCAATCATTATCGCTTCGATAAATGGCAGCGTTCAGGATAAGCTCGAACTGAACGATGTTCTCAGCTACCGGTTCGGCGTACAAAGAGGCTCAAGCTACGATCAGTGGCTGAAAACCAACCTCGTCGGTGAAGGACTGCTCAGCACGCAAAATATCTTCACATTTTCCTCGCTGGACTCCGCAGCAAAAGCGCTGCAGAACGGAACCGTTGACCTGGTGATGCTGGATAACGATGCATATAAACAGACCTATCAGAAAAGCGGCAATTTCAAAATCGTTAATGATGAAATCGGGAGCGAAACCTATGCTTTTGCCGCTGCTATGGGATCGGACGACCTGATTGCCAGAATCAATGACGGACTGGAACAGGTTAAAGCTGACGGCACACTGGAAGACCTGCTGCAGAAATACATTGAAGGGACCGGCGATGAAGCAGAAGTGACAATAGCCCGGCAGTCTGAGATCGTAAGGAATCCGGCTGCCATGCCAACGCCCACTCCCATTCCGCCGATCGACCAACCGGTTAACTGTAAAAATGTTATGGTCTATATGTCCGACGTATCATACCCGGATGGATCGAAGATCAACCCCGGGAAGACTTTCACCAAGACATGGCGCATATACAACAACGGCTCCTGCAAGTGGTATGAAGGGTACTCTATCGTCTTCACAGACGGTGATTACATGAGTGCGAATTCAGTACCGATCCCATCCCTCACCATTCCTGGTACCACAGTGGATGTTGCCATGTCCATGCTCGCGCCTCAGGCTCCGGGAGAATACACAGGTTATTATCAGATGCGTGCACCGGACGGGACCTTCTTCGGGCCAAAACTAACCGCCAAAATCATTGTGACTGATCAAACCGTTGATGCTCCCCCGGTAGGAGCTCCGCCGGTGATCACTCAGTGGCAGCCAAACTATTACAAGGGTGACAACGGCTTCTGCCCTACTGTTTATTGGACTGTCCGGGATGCCTCACAGATCCATTTTTCGATCAACCAGAAACGTATCTACACCACAACGAAACCGTCCGGCTCCATTGTGATTTGTCCAAGAGGCGGTGCGGGAGATTATGTGTACGGAATCGTTGCTGAAGGCACAAAAAAAGTCAGTTATGTATTCACTTATACGAATACCGGTGGGCCGAAAAAACAGCCGAATATTCCGCTGCAGGAATATTAGACCATTCTAAACGACAATAATCAAAAGACCGGTTCTGGCTACGAATCGGTCTTTTCTTTTACGAATCCGGCAAACCCTGCTATAATTATCATTTAAGGAAAATAGTATGAATATCGAAATCGTACGTTACCCAAAAGATGAAGATTGGGCCCGCTGTCTGCTCCTGGCCCGGATGACGCAGGGCAAAGACTCTGCAAAAATACCTTCCGATGACTGGAAGAAAAAGATTTTATCAGCTGAGCATTCTCCCGTCCGCACATTAATGTACACCATCATCATGCATGACATCCCATATTATTGCAGCGTTCATCTCGTCCGGCACAAATTTGGCATTGAACATTTCGTTCAGTCACAGCGTGTCAACCCGGAACGCGGCGCTGAACGGCAGGATGCATTGGTAACCCACGCGATGGACATGAATTTTCAGGCGCTGGTTAACTTGAGCCGTAAACGCCTTTGTTATAAAGCCGATGCCACCACGCGCAGCATTATGCAGGAGATCGTCAAAGAATTGAGGAAGGTTGACCCAATTTCCGCCTCATTCTGTGTACCGGAGTGTATTTACCGCGGCAATGTGTGTCATGAACTGCGTCCGTGTGGTATGTATGATTGGAGTAAAAAATGAGCGTATTATGCGATAAAGAGATCTCTAAATATATCCGCGCAGGCATGATCGACTTTTCCCGTTCTGAAACGGATTGGTCTGCTGTTCAAAACCAGATCAACCCCAACACGCTCGACCTGACGTTGGGACGCTTCATCCAGTGGCCCAAAGAAACCCAGACACCGCTGGTTTTCGGCAGAAAATATGACCCGAAGGAGTTTTGGGAACTGCAGGAAGTCAATTCCGATGAAGGGGTTCTGCTTGCTCCCGGGGATCTCTTTCTTGGGTGTTCCCGTGAATATTTTCGGATGCCGAAGGATGTATGCGGTCAGGTCTATACGAAATCCAGCCTTGGCCGGGTCTTCATCAATCACATGATGGCCGGGGTCATCGATGCCGGCTTTGAAGGAACGATTACCCTTGAGTTGCGTAATGAAGGGAAACACAACGTGGTAATTCCCTATGGCGCCCGCGTAGTCCAGATCCAGTTCAGTTATCTCAGTGACTATCCGGAATTGGATTATTCCCAGCGGGTCAGCCGCTACATGGGGCAAATTCGTCCGGAACCCTCTCGACCGGAAAAAAACAGTTGACAGCTGACAGTTGTTAGTTGTTAGTTAGTAGTTGATAGTTATCTGACAGCAAATAAGCTAAATACAAAATAGATAGTAATTAAAACAAGAGGGCTGTCCATTACGGAAGCCCTCTTATTCGTTCAGAATCAATTTATCAGTTATTGCCCATCAGGTTCGTGAGAAGAATCTCCTCCAGCTTTCCGGACTGCTGAAGAGATGCCAATCCGTTGTTAAACTTCTGAAGCAATTCATCGTTATTCGGACAAACCGCAATGGCATAGGGTTCAATGGCAATGACCTGCCCTATTGTCATAATATCCGCATAAGAGTTCACAAATTCCTTTGCCAGAATTTCATCCGAAAGCGCTGCATCAATCTGATCATTTTCGAGGGCTGCAAAAAGTTCGGCATAATTCTCATAATGCTTCTGTTCAAGGTTAAACATTCCGGCAATTTCTCTGCCGGCTGTTTCCGCAGTTGTCCCGGTTTTAGAGCCAATGATGTTGATGTTTTCATCACTGATATCTTTATAGTTATCATTTTTCATACGAACAAAGGCGGAAAGTTGTCCCATCAAATAGGCATCCGTAAAGAAGACCTGTTCAGATCGGTTTTCAGTCTTTGACAGAGCAGAAATAGCAGCGTCGACTTCACAGGATTCCACACTCTCAAAGATATCTTCAAACTTCATTTCAACATATTCAATTTCGAGATCCAATTCTTCTGCCAGAGCTTTCATCACATCCGCATCAATACCCGCAAACGAACCGTTTTCATCATAATACTTGAAAGGTTTGGAATCCGGATTGATCGCAACCCGAATCGGTTCAGCAAATACGGCAGCAGAATTACAGCAAAGAAGCATGATAAATATACAAAGAAGGATGCTCTTTTTCATAATTTTCCTTTCCTGTGCAAGACTCTCTTTCAATTTTATGCACGTTTGATTTCAGTTCACCATCATTCGCCCGTGATTCTTTCGAATAAGAAAAGCGTCCCCGCGAACCATTATCTTACAGCAGGGACAGTCTCATTTTGCAGTAATTCTCAGACAATCGTCAGAATATCACTAAAGCCTGTAACTTCAAAAACTTCTTTGACTATTTCATTGGCATTGGTGATAGTGATCTGTTTTTTACCCTGCTGAAGCATGGCTTTGTTCGCGGAAAGCAGAACACGCAGTCCGGCCGAAGAGATGTAGTCGAGTTTTGAAAAATCAAAAACCAAAGCTTCAGCATTATTAATTGAAGATTTCAGTTCCTTCTCCAGCTGTGGAGCAGTTGAAGTATCTAATCTTCCTTCTACGATGACTTCAAGAATACCATCATTCATTTTTTGTGTGATGTTCATTTTGTTCCTCTTTTTTCATATCTGAAACAAAACCCATAGGGACGGTCTCATATAGAGACAGTCCTCGTTCTCGTGTTCTTGTATGATAAGGCGGATTATGCAGCAAAACTTTTGGTCACAGTCAAATCAACTGCATTACCGCGAATCGACACCTTCACATTATCCGCCAACCTGCGGAGAATGGAGCACTCAATTTCATCCCATTCAGGATCGGTAATCTCCCGACCGACGATATCGGACAACACGTCATAAGGGGCTTCATCATAGCTGACATCTGATGCCATCGCCTGTTCGAAAGCATCACGGATCTTGCCAAGAAAACTGTTTGCGGCCTCATTCTGACGGGACGTCGCAGCATCAAGAAGCTGGGCACGTTTCACTTTGTCAAGTTTTGTATTTGTCGACATATGAAGGACAAAGGTTTTTCCTTCAGTCTCGATCCAGAAATTAGCTGCCATATCACCGGCAACGATGCGAGCCATGCTCAGCATCTCTTCTGTAAACAGCAGCATATGAAGGGAGTCTTTCTCTCCCAAACCTTTATATGCGGATACTTTTCGAGTCTCTTCCAGTGCCCGTTCAAATCCATCACCGTGATTGGTGATCGAAATAACATCTGATTTCATATTTCAAACCTCCCGGTCAGAATGATGTACTTTTGAGAAATTCTGATCCGTTATTTCTAAATTATAGTATATCATGATAAAAAGAATTAAGTTACTTCTTCTTTTTTTAAATTTCTTCCGTTTTGGACTTTCAACGATCATGCTTTTATTCAGGACTCTTTTATCATCCTGCTACAGCAAGTCAGGCTGCGGATTCAAGTTGGCGATTTGTCTATTGAGCAGCACGTTGACGATTATTTTGAGCTGCAGGCTGAGCGAACATCCGTTATTTGTCTGTTACTGTCCGGTTTTCTTCTGTAAAAATTGTATTCCATGCGAACTACATCAAACATAATTATACATCAGACCACACATTGTATGCAATTAATCCTTAGTGTAATTTATTATAAAAGGCGTACCGTTACATCCCTGATACGCCTTCTATAAAATACCAACTACAAACTGCCAATTGAATTGTTACCGCTCTTCACGGAAGTAAGGGAGTCCAAGGTGCTTCGGCGGCTGGTTCTCGACTTTATGCTGCAAAGCAACGAAGATCAGAACCGCGAGGGTGGCGATATACGGCAGCATCTTGAAGATCTCCTGAGAGCTGCGGGTCAGTCCTGAAATGTAGAAATACAGCCAGGAAAGGACACCGAAAAGATAAGAGCCCCAGATCGCCCGCAGTGGACGCCAGGAGGCGAAAATCACCAGAGCCACAGCCAGCCATCCCAAACCTTCAACACCGCCAGCACTGTCCCAAGTGCCTTTCTGATAATCCATCACATAGTACAGACCGCCAAGACCGGAAATCGCGGCGCCGATACTGGTAGAGAGATACTTGTATTTTGTCACGTCGATACCGACCGCATCAGCAGCAGCCGGGTCTTCACCGACAGCCCGCAGATTCAGACCGACCATGGTCCTGTTCAGGAACCAGCGAACCAAAATTGCAAGAGCTATCGCAACATAAGCAAGAAAACCATAAGAGAAGAATATCTTCCCGATGCTTCCCAACCCGTTCAGGGCAGGGATCGTAGACCGGAAGGCCTTACTGGTCACAAGAACATTGATCTGACCGACACCACCTGCCAGCTTGTTCAATGAACCACCGTAGAAGTTCGCGAATCCTGCGGCAAAGATATTGAAAGCCAAACCCATAATGTTCTGATTGCAGCGCAGCGTGACAGTCATAAAGGCAAAGAGCAATCCACTGAGAAAAGAAGCGATCAACGCACAAATGATAGCGATCAAAATACAGATGATCGGCACCGCGTTTGCACCGGCAGCTTTTTCATAATAAAATGTTCCGATCAGTCCGGCAATACCACCCATGTACATGATTCCCGGAACACCAAGGTTCAGATTGCCGCCTTTTTCCGTCAAAATCTCGCCGACAGCACCAAACAGGATCACCGTCCCGAAAACGACAGATGAATTAATTAATGCGATGATTTGTGCCTGTGTCATTTCGTCACCTCCGATTTATGAGAGCCGCGAATTCTGACTTTGAAGTTGACAAAGAATTCACTGCCAAGAAGGAAGATCAGGATGATCCCTTTGACGACATTGGAGATATAATCCGACAACTGATATTGTGAAGCGATCTGCATGGCCCCTTTTTCAAGAAAGACCAAAAAGGCAGATACAGCAGCCATAATAAAGGAATTGAACTTGGACATCCAGGCAACGATGATGGTTGTGAAACCACGACCGCCGGCGGTATCGGTCGAGATCGTGTGACCCGCACCTGCAACCGCCAAGAAACCGGCAATACCGCAGATTGCGCCGGAAAGCATCATCGTGCGGATGATGACTTTCTTCACATCCATCGCGCAGTATCGTGCTGTGTTTTCACTGTCACCGACCACCGCGATCTCAAAACCGTGCTTTGTATATTTCAGATACACAAAAATGAATATCGTCAATGCCAGAACCAGGATCACATTCAACCCGTATTGCTGTCCGAACACTTTCGGAAACCAGCCGAAACGGGACTGGCTGTTGATGATCCCGACCGTATTGGAACCATAGGGGTTTTCCCATTTTGCTACAAAAAAGGCTGTCAAACGGATCGCTATATAGTTCATCATCAATGTGAACAGTGTTTCGTTGGTATTGATCCGTGCCTTACAAAAACCGGGAAAGAAGCCCCAGACAGCGCCTGCCAGAGCGCTGGCACAGCACATGATCACCAGCGCCAGCCAGTTCGGGAGTGTTTTTGGCAGATAGAGCATGCAGGCTGCTGCGGCGATACCGCCAACCAGCACCTGTCCTTCCGCTCCAATGTTCCAAAACTTCATCTTGAAAGCCGGCGCCAATCCCAAACCGATACAAAGCATCATCATCGTATCGCGAATGGTAACCCAGGTTCGGCGATTTGTGCCGAGGGCACCATCCCACATAGCTGCATAAACCTTCAATGGATTCAGCTTTGTAATGCCAAAGATAATTAGAGCGCATAAAATTAATGCTATCAACAACCCTATGAGCCGGATACCGAGCGAAGCCCACCAGGGAATTGCCCCGCGTTTTGAAATACGGAATAGAGGTTCTTTCTTTTCCATGTTCTTAAGCCTCCTCTTTCTGTCCCAAATGTGTCATCAGCAAACCAACTTCTTCCTTTGTTGTTTTACGCGCGTCCACAATACCGCTCACCTGTCCTGCACAGAGCACCAGGATCCGGTCACAGAGCTCCAGCAGCACATCAAGGTCTTCACCGACAAAAATAACAGCGACACCCTTCTGTTTCTGTTCATCCATCAGGTTGTAGATCGTATAGGAAGTATTGATATCCAGACCACGTACCGCATAAGCGGTCATCATCAGGGATGGTTTTTGTTCAATTTCACGGCCGACAAGAACTTTTTGGATATTACCGCCGGAAAGACGACGAACAGGAGTATGAATAGAGGGCGTAAGAACCTCCAGATCTTTCACTACCTTTTCTGCCAGCACCTTCGGCCTTTTCAAATCCAGCATCGGACCACTGCCATCCTGATAGCTCTTCAGCATCATGTTTTCAGCCAGGTCCATGTTGCCGACCAGCCCCATACCCAACCGGTCTTCCGGCACGAAGGCAAGACTGACACCCAGGTTTTTGATTTGGATCGGAGAGCAATCTGCCAGGTTGATTTCCTGAGATCCTTCCTTGTTGGGTGTATATAAGATCTCAGCACCGGGTTCCAGTTTTTCCAGTCCCGCAATTGACTCCAGCAGTTCACGCTGTCCGGAACCGGAAATTCCCGCTACGCCCAGGACTTCACCGCCATAAGCAGTGAAATTGACATCTTTCAGTTTCATGACTCCGTATATATCTTTCACCGAAAGATTTTTTACCTCAAGGCATTTCCGCAGTTTTTTCGGTTCGGAACGATCTATGTTCAATGTTGTGGGACGGCCAACCATCATGTTCGTCAGTTCCTGAGGGTTCGTATCTTTCGTCATCAGCTCCCCGACGTAGTTTCCCTTGAGCAGGACCACGACCCTGTCGGATATGTCCATCACCTCATGCAGCTTGTGCGTGATAATCACGACAGCTTTGCCATCAGCTTTCATGTTGCGAAGCACAACAAAAAGCTTCTGCGTTTCCTGCGGTGTCAAAACAGCAGTCGGTTCATCCAGGATCAGGATGTCCGCGCCGCGATAAAGCTGTTTAACAATTTCCAATGTCTGCTTTTCGGAAACAGACATATCATAGACTTTTTTGTCCGGGTCAACAACAAAACCATAGCGGTCACAGAAATCTTTCACTCTGGTACGGACATTCTTCAGGTCTACCAGTTTCCCTTCATCCAGTCCCAGAATGATGTTTTCCGCAGCTGTCATAACATCCACCAATTTGAAATGCTGGTGGATCATCCCGATATGCAGTGCAAATGCATCCGCGGGATTATTGATCGACACATGCTGCCCGTTAACATAAATCTCACCGCTGTCCGGTGCATAAATACCGGACAACATGTTCATCAACGTAGTCTTTCCGCTGCCGTTTTCACCCAAAAGCGCCAGAACCTCGCCGTAATTGATATCCAGGCAGATTTTGTTATTGGCTAATACGACATCAAAGGTCTTCGTGATGTTCACCATTTTTACCGCATTTTTTATATTCAAGGGAGATTTCCTTTCTCCGAAAGACCACGTAAATCCATCGGCAAAAAATTTCTAAACAAAATCATTTCTTATTTGTATCCCCATAACACAAAACCACGAGTTCCGTGATTCTGTTTCATAAAGCTACAAAAATGCTCGGGGAGCACAAAGCTCCCCGAGCATGTTCGAAACTAATTATTCGTTGGTCAGTTCAGTGATGCCGTCAATGCGGAAGCTGAAGTAAGGAGCAGAGATGACTTCAGATTCATGGAAAACACCATCAATGATCGCTTCTTCGCTGTCAGCAACCCAGTCACCATCAGTGTCCAGTGCATAAGCCTGGGTCGGATGTTCGCCGCCAACAGTAAAGGTAGAGCAATCGAAGACATTCAGTGTACCGTCTTTGATTGCAGCAATGGCAGCATCAACAGCTTCCTGAGTGCCCGGTGCGCAGGATTCACCAAGATCTGAGATCTTCACACCATCGTGTGCATAACCGACGGAATAATCCTTCGGCAGGGCTTCACCCTTCATGGCAGCTTCGACCATCGGGGTATAAAGTTCGCCCCAGCAGTTCTGAGCGGAGGTCAGAGCAGCAGTCGGAGCAACAGCGCGCATATCGATGTTGTAACCAACACTGTAAACAACGGTTCCCTTATCCTGTGCAGCCTGAATGGCGGACGGTGCACCGGTGGAGTCAGCATGCTGTCCGATGATGACACAACCACGGGCCATCAACGCTTCGGCAGCAGCAGCTTCAGCATTCGGATCATACCAGCTGTTGGTGTACTGAACATCCATATAGGCTTCCGGAACGATAGAGCGAATGCCAAGGAAGAAACCGGTATAACCGGAAACCACTTCGGCATACGGATAGGCACCGACATAACCGATGTGAGGATCAGTTACGGTTCCTGCATCCATCAATTCCTTCAGTTTCATACCGGCAACAATACCGGAAATGTAGCGGGATTCAAAGGTATGCGGGAACATATTGGAAACGTTAGACATTTCTTCCTTCCAGGCGGTATCACCGGTGGCAGCAATAAAATGGACATCCGGATACTCACGGGCAGCTTCCATCATATAAGCCTGATGACCGTAGGAGTCGGAAATAATGAGCTGGCAGCCCTGTTCAGCAAGGTCAATAGCCGCATCAGTGCATTCCTCTGATTCAGGAATATTATATTTGAAGATGACCTGGTCAGCTGTCAAACCCAAACGTTCCATTGCGGTCTGCATACCTTCAATATGAGCCTGGTCATAGCCGGAGTTCTCATCATGAACGAGAATGACACCGACTTTGAAGTCGTCAGCAGAAACTGCAGCAAAAGCCATCAGCACAACTGCCAAAACAAGAAACAACGATATAAACTTTTTCATCCTTTTTCTCCTTTTGAGTTTCTTACAGTCACTCTGTAAGTTTAAGATATACAAGCGTATATCATCTCCACTGTTGATTCAGAACACGCCAATTAAAATTAGCATATGTTGTCTGACAAATATAATTGTATCGTAAATCTTCGATTTCTAAAACTATCAATCTGTCATATCTGAAACTGACAAACATCACATTTTCAAATATGTCTCACTGTAATTGATCTTTTCGTTGTTCAACATTATAAACCATCACCCTTTTTCTTGTCCAGACATTTATCACATTTTGTCACATCTGCCATGTGACAATGGTGTTTGAAATAATAAGGGGCTGATTTCCGGACAGCGTTATTTGTATTTGGACACAGGGCTTATACCACTCCAAATAATCTGCACACGGGGACGGTTCTCTGTGCCGAACAAAGCCCGGATATATCTGAAACATAACAGCACAGAAAACCGTCCCCTGTGCTATCACATTATCAGCCATTAGTCAACGAATGTTCTTTCTGTTTCGTTTTTGCGTAATCGCCGAAACGAAAGTCAGCACGACCATGGTTCCAAGCACAATGCTGAGTGTGTCCTCCAAAAGCATGGACCCGTATTTCACAAATTCCGCATGGGAATCTGTGACAAAACCTCTCATACAATAATAAAGATGTCCCCCGGGAATCAGCGGAATGACAGAGGGAGTATATATCACGGACACAGGCATACGCAGGATCCGTGCACAGACTTCAGAATAAACGGTCACTCCAAGCGCTGCGAACATCATCCCGATCGCATTCGAATTCCAAACCTGTTTTGTCAGAAGGTACAACACCCAGCTCAGGGCTGACCCCAAAAATGCAGCCGGCAAATGTCTGGGGCGGATGTGAAAAATCATAGCGAAACCGATCCCGGCGACTCCGGCAGAGAGAATCTGTATCAGTTCCGGTCTCATAATAACCTCCCCATTACCGCCCATACCGCGACATAACCGATAGCAATGGAAAGTGCACGCAGTACAGCGTCAAACATGGAAAGTACTCCGCTGATGGTATCTCCCATCACCATATCATGGATGCTGTTACAAAAAGCGAGCCCCGGAATCAACAGCATAATATCGCCGATGATGACCAAATCACTGTGAAGGAGAGGAAACAGATGCTGCCCAACCAGAGCACAAAAAGTCAGAATTGCCGAAAGGATGATGTTATCCACCATTTTGTTATCATTGAAATGACTCAATTCCACCTTGACAAAGCGCAGCAAGAGTGCAATCGGTACAGAACAGAGCATATCCATCCAGGTTCCTCCGAAAAACAGCGTAAAGAAACCGGCCGCAACCGCATAAGCAAAATACATCATGAAAGGAGAATAAGGAGCAGCTCTCCGAATCCTGTCCATCTCGACACTGATGCTTTTCATATCATTCATTCCGGCACAAATTTTGCGGGAAAGGTCATTCAATGCATCGACTTTGTCCAGGTCGGTATCGATCCGGGTTATCCTGCGAGCTCTGGTTATGATGGTCTCATCCGGAGCCGTCAGTGTCAGAATGATGCTGGAGTTAATTGCATGGACCTGACAGTCTCGGAAATCAAAGGCTGAAGACAACCGCATGGTCGTATCTTCTACCCTGTTGACATCCGCACCATTGGAAAGAAGCATTTGTCCAATATCTAATATACATGCTATTTTGCTGTCTGTTTCGTTCATATCACATTATCAACATTATCTTCATATATCTGCTGAGCTGCAGCTATCTATATTATAATATACCCTGATTTTCTTTGGAAGAAGGTTCTAATTATGAACGTAGTTATCTCCTGGATCCTTGCAATTTTTGCCGTTATCGGCGGGTTGGACTATCTGTTCGGGAACAAGCTTGGTCTCGGCAGCAAGTTTGAACGAGCCTTGTCACTCATGGGGCCGATGGCGACCTCCATTACCGGTGTTATTGTGATGGTACCCATTCTCTCCTGGGCTTTGCAGCATTCCATTGTACCTTTATTTTCGATGATCGGTTTTGACCCCGGCGTATTTGGTGGATTGATCCCTATCGACTGGGGAGGGTTCTTCCTTGCAAAGGATCTTGCCATTGATCCTCGTATGGGGCTATTCGGCGGAGTAAATGTAGCAGGAACATTCGGTACTGCACTCAGCTTTGCGGTGCCGATGGGAATGCGCGTTCTGAAAGAAAAAAAGAAACAGGATGCCTTTGCCCGCGGTATTCTGGAAGGTCTTGTGATCTTGCCTGTTAGTCTCATCCTCGGCGGATTAGCAGCCGGACTGGGACTGGGCGAGATATTGTGGCATAGTCTGCCGATCCTGATTCTATCCGGTTTGGTTTTGTTTGGCATCTGGAAAAACCTGCCGCTGATGGTTCGCATCTTCACTGTCTTTTCCCAAATACTGCGGGCAATTGGAATCATCGGTATTACCGTTGGCGCCTTTCAGCAAATGGCAGGTGTGACACTTATTCCGGGAATTACCCCGATTCTTGATGCGATGCGCATTATTGCCATGATTACCGTTACAATGCTTGGCTGTCTTCCTCTTTCAGAGTTTCTAACGAGGATCCTGCGGAAACCTCTGGAATCCCTCGCTAAAAAGGTTCGCACATCACCGGAAGCCCTTTCAGATCCCATCATGACTGTTGCCAGCGGAACAGCAGGCATCATCGCCATGCAGGATTTTGATGAGCGAGGGATCGAACTCAATGCAGCTTTTGTAGTCTATGCGGTATCCGCATTGTCAGCCCAGCTTTCATTCATTTTGAATAACGCACCGGATTACATGGCTTCTTACATGGTCACAAAATTTGCAGGTGCTTTTCTCGCTCTAACATTTTCTGTCTGGATGATGAACCGAAGAGAAAATAAGAAATAAGAAATAGGAAATAAGAAATGGATTATAATTCTTAAAGTTTTATAAGAATTTATTATCTACGGAGTAAAGCAATGGTAGAAATTCGCGTTGTTGACACCGACAACAAAAAACAGGTAAAAGAATTTGTTCAATTTCACTACGATTTATACAAAGGCTGTCCGCAATGGGTTCCCCCGTTCCGCAATGACATCGAGATGATGCTGAACAGAAAAAAACACCCTTTCTATGAGCATTCCGATGCAGAGTTCTTCACTGCATGGAAAGACGGGAAGATAGTCGGACGCACCGCAGTGCTCAACAATACTGCCTATAACGAATATCACAAGCAGAACAGCGGTGACATTTTCCTCTTCGATTCCATTGATGACCAGGAAGTTGCTAACGCACTGTTTGACGCAGCTGCCGGATGGGCACGGTCCAAAGGGCTTGATAAATTAAAAGGGCCTAAAGGCTTTTCCCTTTTTGATGGTTACGGTGTTTTGGTTGAAGGCTTCGAACGACGCCAATCCATGAATTTTTCCTGTTACAACTTCGCTTACTATCAGAAACTATACGAAAGCTACGGCTTTTACAAAATCAATGAATATATCACTATGCTGGCAGATGTCAATGATTTCGATATGCCGGAAAAGGTTTATAAAGTCGCGGAAATCGTCAAAAAACGCGGCAAATTGAAAATCAAAACCTACTCCAACAAAGCTGAGATCAAAAAAGACGCATCACGCATCGCGCAAATGTATTTTGACTCCTTCAAAAACAACTGGGAATATTTCCCGATGACCCAGCGTGAATTTGATTTCTTTGTTGACAACGTGCTGACTTTCGTAGTTCCTGGTTTGCTGCGTTTTATAACAGACGAGAATGATGAAATCGTCGGTTTTCTGGTCAACTTCCCGGACGTATCCGCAGCCATGCAGCGTCACAGCGGCAGTCTGCTGAATCCGGCATTGCTGGTCGACCTGGTTCTGGAAATGAAAAAGACAAACTGCTGTGCCATGAACGGTTTGGGAGTTCTGGAAAAATATCACAAGAGCGGCGGCAATGCACTGCTTTACGCCTCTATGATGGACATCATAAAAGAATACCCTCAATTCAAATATGTAGAAGCTGTTCAGATGGCAGAATCCGCCCATGAAGTCCAGCAGGAAATGGCGACTCTCGGACTGAAGCCCATCAAACGTCACCGTGTTTACGAGGTCGCGATCTAAGGAAGCATGAACGCTTCTCCGCTTCGAAAATCGTTTACATTCAAACCATCAATGCTGCTGATTGGTATTGCGGCATCATTGGTTTTAATTTTACCGAATGTTCTTTTTACAATCAACACGGAGTACGGAAGCAGCTTTTACAGTTACTGGCTCACAGGCCGGGTACTGTTTGCTCAGGGACAAAACCCGTACGGAGATGAATTGTTCGAGCAGACAGCAGCAAGATTTCCGAATGACCGCAACATCAGCGGTTTTTCCCTTCCGCTTTACGCGATCCTGCCTGTCCTGCCCTTCGCTTTCATCAATAACTTCAAATTTGCCCTGATCCTTTGGCGGTTTATTTCCGGAGCAGCCCTGATATACGGTGGTTTCCGTCTGGTCCGCGGGTTCCGTTTGCAGAACAGGCTGACACCCGGAGCGGTTTGCGCCGCTTTTCTGCTCTTGAACTATTATGCAGTTTCAGCATTGGTTGATGGAGATATTTCAGTACTTGCAATCGCTTTTTTCCTTATCGGTCTCGGTGCACTGCAGGAAGGTGAAGCAGAACTGTGCGGCATCATGTTCGCTTTTTCCACCATCAAATGCAGCCTGACACTTTTGCCTGTTCTCTGGGTTTGCATTTGGGCGCTCTCGCATCGGGGCGGAGGAATCATTGCAGCATGGACAGGCATGGTCCTTGCTCTGTTATTCCTTATCGGGATGCTCCTTCAGACAGACTGGTTTATGCTTTACCTGCGCTCTATGGTTTACTATCTGAAGTATCTGAATCCCGTAAACCTCTCCCGTCTGCTGGAGAACTGGCAGCCGGAACTTGGCGGAAGGATCGGCTGGGCAATTTCCGGAATTTTTATCGTTATACTCATTATTGAATGGATCATTAATGCACGGAAAGACGTTAATGCTTTAGAATGGGTATTATCATTAACACTATGCGTTGGTTTTCTGGTCGGGATCCCCAATATCGGGAAACATCTTTTTATTTTATGGATCCCGACTCTGTACGCGATCGATAAAATGCAGCTGCGCTGGGGAAATAAAGGAGTGATCTACGGGGCCGTTTTCGGAGGGCTGCTGTTTCTCTTGCCCTGGGTTTTCCAGCTTTTCGTATATCCCGACTGGAAAGATCCCGTCAACGTGCTGAATATTGCCGGACCGCTGGCTCTGACATTTCTGCTTTATTGGAACCGCTGGTGGATCATTGATACTTTTGTGGAACAATATTAAAAAGACCCATCTTCGGGAAGAGGTCTGCTCATCAAAGGAGAGCTTCACAGTCATGAAAAAGGCGTTCACACTTTTTAACCTTCTCATTGTCATGTTCATCATGAAAGGAGTATACGCAGAGGATACAGAAGCATTCAGGCGTTTATATGCCGTTTCTGCGCCGTATCTGACCATAACAGATCAAATAACTTTTGAAAACCTGCAATGCTTCTGGAACGGCTCCTGCGATAAGATAGACGATGGCGCGGAAGGAATTCCCACCATACTCATCTCCAGTGAAGAAGAACCCTTTCTCGTCAACGTATTCGGTTCACTCCCGGATAGAAGGCATGTTCTTTCCCTGATGAAATCAGATCTTTATATCAACAGCAATTTGGCAAACCGCTGGATGATCATTCCTTTTGAAGACATCGAACCAAGGAGAAAGATCATCCAAATCGACGGAGCAGACATCCTTTCCAATCGGTTTGATCCTGATTCCTGGCCACTTACCGCGGTTGTCGGGTTGCTGCAAGAAGGAATGAACAAAAATGAGCTGCCGGTCAGTAACCGGGATGCCTCCAAATTGACCAACATGGTCCTGACCGGAGTTACGGCCATGGTTCGAGGAACTGCTTCTTATATGGATCTTGATCCACTTTACCCGGCATCCCTGATCCGTGAACCTCTTGTCGAGGCAGATATTCTGCACATCAACAATGAAGTACCGTTCGCAGAAAAATGCAATATTGAGGAGCATTATAACGGGCTGGTCTTTTGCAGCAAGCCTGCTTATATGGAATTACTCATGGACATCGGTACTGACGTTCTGGAACTGGATGGGGATCACTTTCAGGATCACGGTGACGAACCGGTTTTGATGACGCTTGATATTTATGATGAAGCAGGTATTCCCTATTACGGCGGCGGGCACAACAAACAGGAAGCCCAGCAGCCTTTGCTCATCACCCACAACGGAAATCGCTTTGCATTTCTCGGATGCAACGGCAAAGAAATCGGCTATGCTGCTGCTTCTGATACACGTCCGGGAGCAGTCCACTGCGATATTGACCTGATGAAACAACAGATCCGGGCTTTGCGGCTGGAGGGAATCATTCCGATCGTCACTTTTCAACATCTTGAAGTGTTCCAGACAAAACCGGTCGATACTGTTCGATATGATTTCGAGTCCGTCCGGGATGCCGGTGCCGTGATCGTCAGCGGTTCACAGTCTCATATCCCCATGGAATTCGATGTTTCCAGCACGAATTTTGTTCATTACGGTCTGGGAAACCTGTTCTTTGATCAGGCATTTTTCCTGCCGGAAACAGCAGAAGCCTTCATCGACCGTCACATTTTCTATGACGGAAAATATTACAACACGGAACTGCTCACGATCCGTTTCACGAATTATGCGATCAGCCATTATATGGAAGCGGACGACCGTGCACAGCTTTTGAATCGTATCTTTGCTGTATCGAGCGTAGAAGGATTGCAATAATGCCGGATGACACTGCCCCGTCATATTACAAAGCACGCAGCGTAGAGGAATGGAAGGCTTCCCGGAGAGATTCTCCTGAAGACATTGTCATGGCCAAAAAGATGCTGATCCAGATCAGAGACGGAGCAGATGTTTTCAAAACAATTCGCAAAAACCCGCTGCCCAATAGAGGCAATATATCCAAATACACCCTGGTTCTCGCCTATCACCAAATGGTTGAAGCCGGAGAATTAGCTGAAGATCCGGCACTGCTCGCAAAAATCCGTATGAAACCCAGCCGGACACTATCCGGCGTCACCACGGTAACCGTCCTGACCGCACCCTGGCCCTGTCCCGGGAACTGTATTTTCTGTCCCAGTGATGAGCGAATGCCAAAGAGTTACCTGCCTGATGAACCGGGTGCGGCAAGAGCCTTTCAGAACAATTTTGATCCCTATCTTCAGGCCTCCTCCAGAATAACTTCCTACGAAGCCGTTGGTCACCCTACCGACAAGATCGAACTTCTGATTCTGGGCGGTTCCTGGACCGCATACCCCTGGGACTATCAGCAGCAATTCATTCGACGTTGTTTTGACGCCATGAATGAGTGTGAATCTGACAGTTTGGAGCAGGCACAGCAAATCAATGAAACTGCCTCCCACCGCAATGTCGGACTGGTGATCGAAACCAGACCGGACCTTTTGAACCCTGAAACACTCCGAAAACTAAGGATCCTCGGCGTGACCAAACTTCAGCTTGGCATTCAAAGCATGAATGACGAGATTTTGAAACAAAACAAGCGCAGTTTAAGCATGAAGGAAGCGCTGAACCGTGTTGCTCTGGCCCGTGCTGCCGGGTTCAAGATCGTACTGCACTGGATGCCGAATCTACTGGGTGCGACACCGGAAAGCGACAGGGAGGATTTCCGGCATTTCTGGCAAACACCGGAAGAAGGCTATGGATACTGTCCTGATGAACTGAAGATCTATCCGACCCAGCTGCTGCAAGGGACAGACCTGTATCATGAATGGGAATCAGGAAATTATGAGCCCTACAGCATGGAAACGCTCGTCCAGTTGCTCGCAGATATCAAGCCAACGATCCGGCCTTACTGCCGGGTGAACCGGGTCATCAGGGACATACCTTCCCACCATGTAGCAGCCGGGAACACCCGCTCAAGTCTGAGGATGGACGTTCAGGAAGCCATGCAGGCCAAAGGTACAGCATGCCATTGCATTCGCTGCCGTGAGATCCGCGGACAACAGGTGCAGCCGGAAGAGCTTACGCTCAATGATTACCGCTATCATGCCGCAAATGCGGATGAACATTTTCTGCAATACGTGACAGGTGACGATCACCTGGCAGGCTATCTGAGGCTTTCTCTGCCGGATGATCCGCTGAACGCACCAATCGATGAGCTGTCCGGATGTGCAATCATCAGGGAAGTACACATTTATGGGCAAAGCCTCCCGGTAGGGACAGAGCAAAGCGGAGCTGCACAGCATATCGGCCTCGGCAGCCGGTTGATAGAAGAAGCCTGTTCAATTTCTGCTGCCTATGGATTTGAACGTATTGCGGTCATTGCCGCGATCGGGACCCGACACTATTATGAATCAAGGGGTTTCTATCGGGGAACCTATTACCTGTTTCGTGATATTTCAAAAATCGTCTGATCTATCACACTTGAATTGAGAGAAAAGTTATGAAAAGAATTCCGTTTTATGTGTTTTTTTCGCTGATTTTATTCAGCATGATTCCGGCATCCGCACAGGAAAATGTCAGAGTAAAATGCAATAACTTCACGATGAATGTACCCTCCGCCAATGCCCGGTGCTATCAAATCGACGGAAACATTCCTCTGAGTGAAGATGCGGGGCCGGCTGATTTCGTAAATGCCCAAATCGCCTCAAGCTCGATATATTTCGCGGATTACGAAAACATATCGAGTGAAATCGACCCGCAGGCAACATTCTACCTGATTGATGACATGACGAAAACCTCTTTCGGCTTGCTTGACGTAGCTCTCAGATTGTCTGACGACATCACAAATATTTCCGCCGAGTCTGCAAAAATTGAAGACCTTTTCAAAGACAGTTCTTTTATGCCATATCAGGCTAAAGAACGAGTGATCAACATTCTCCCTGAATTTCTCACTTTTGAAAACGGCTCCGGCATTCGAACCGTTACAGGCTTTAATGATTCTGTTTCAGCCTCCGGAAGCGCTTCGAATTTGTATTATTCATTCCAGGGGATCAGCTCTGACGGGCTGTATTATATCAGTGCAGTCTTCCCGCTGATGAGCATGAGCCTGAACGGTCAAAATGCATCAAATACAGACTGGACCCGGATTGACGGGGCAGATTTTCAGCCTTCACTGAAGGAACTGGACTATTACATTCGTTCAATCGTGATTGAATGAGAATCATTTCGCAGAAACTTTCCCATACTTTTCTGATCTGCCTTTTTTCCGTTTTTCTGATCGGGGCAGGTATTTCCCGTTATATCGAAACAGATTCCGGGAATATCCTGATTCATGACATCGATCTGGAAAACGTTGAAGGATTCTTCTATAAAGGGAGACTCTTCCGCCCGATCCAGGCAAGCTCCATGAACCAGAGACCAGGAATATTGATGGTTTTCGGTGATGCTTCGGACCGGTACACAGGAGATCATATCGCGATGGAGCTTGCCAGACGTGGTTTCACTGCGCTCACAATTGAAGACTTTTCACATGGATCAACGGATCCGGAACCGCCGGAACCCACTGAGAACCTGATCGATGCCGGGTATACATTTCTTTCTACACGCACTTTTACGGATCATGAACGCATCGGCCTGCTCACATTTTATTCCGGTGCGGATAAGGTATCAGATGCTGCATATTATTCCGAGTTCAAATCCTGTATGTTTGTCAGCCCGAAAAGCTCGATCGATGCCCAATTGACAGATAACTGTAAAACACTAAGCGCCTCATATGAGACATCCCCGGAATACCGTTTTGATCCTGCAGCCGACATACGGTCGGAAACCGTTTTTTCTTCTCATGCCGGGATGATTTTTCATGCTTCCGTCATCAGCACGATTTTAGAGCATTTTCATGATACACTACCCATTCCGAATGACTCGCCATTCTGGTTCGATGCATCATCGCAAAGAGCACAGCTGCTGCTCAGCCTTCGCTTTTTTCTGCTGATTATCCTTGTTACTGTCTCATCCGGGCAAGGCGCACTGATCATCGGGAAAACGAATCGCCTCACAGTGAGAACCATAGCAGGCATCCTTATCCCGCTTGTATTTCTTTCTGCGGTCGAAGAACTCATGAACTTCTTTATGATATCCATACGTCTGGGATCACCATTCAATTACCTGCCGCGTATCAGCCAGTTATTCCGGATTTTCTCGCCTGTCAGATGTATTTTGAGCGTATTTTTCAGCGTTGTCAGCAGTTTAGCAGCAGGGAAAAAAAGGTTTTTTATGATAACAGATTTTCTTGCAGGAATTGGATCTTTTCTTTGTTTGTTCGGTTTTCTGCCGGTTCTCTTCGGTCATACTTCAGGCTGGGAATTCTTTGGTATCTTTGGGTACCGTTATTTTATTCTTCTTGTAACTGCCTTCTCTCTTTTCAACAGCTTTTTGCTTCGTCTTCCGGAAAACAACAATTATTCCCGGAGCTGTCGAGCTGTATTAAACGGGCTGATTTTTTATTGGCTTAGCAGCAATCTGCCGCTAAACATTCTATTTCAGGAGTGATCAATGAAAAAAATAAACGCTTTCGGTATCAGTAACATCATCTGCCTTGGAATTGGATATGCAGCGATCATTCGTCTGCTGCGAAAGCCTCTTCCGTATAGCTTTCTTGAACTGACCCTTCCGGGAGGGTTTCCTTCCATGACAGGACTCACGATCATTTGGGCTGTTTTATTCATCTTCTGGGCTTTCGGCTGTACTTTTGTTTATTCCGTAAATCTTTCTCCCAGACGGATGCGCAACATTTTTCTGAACAGTCTGATCCTGATCATCGGGGTTTTCACCTGGCATTATATGCTATTCAACGCCGTCAATCTTGCCGGGACATTGGCGATTTCCATCGCTTTATTGATTCTCACGATCGTCATCTGGTTTATGTATCTGGTGACACATCGCTATGGCGGTTACCTGTTCACTCCGATGCTCATTTGGCAAGTTTACCAGCTTTACCTTTCAATTGCATTGGTGGTAAAAAATTAAATAAACAGGGAAGAAGACTCGCCGAGCAAAAAATGCAGGTGCCACATCAAGGATCATGAGTTCTCACCAAAGATCTCAAGCCATTCTTCGACTTCTTTTGAAGAGAGTTTCGGTTCTATTCGCTGACCTTTTTTCGAATGTTTTCCGTTTCTTTCTCCGCATGAGAATGTCCGGTTCATGTTTTCAGCGAATGTTTCGGATGTAATAGTAGCAGCACCAGCCTGATGACATTGCCACTGCACATGCTGATCTGAGGAAACGACTGTTACCTCTTTCGCCCGAATCTTTCCGAGCCTGACCACCCTTTCAATGATCTCCTCATCGGCTTTCATGTGATGCGTCACATAAATTACGTGCAGCGTCCCGTAATTCGCATCCCTGGTTTTATTATCAGGCGCTTTGTCAAAAAAAACGGTGCATTTTCTGCGCGAAAGACGGGCATATTCCTGAATCCTCTCCAGCAGCTTCATCTCGTCATTTTCATCCGAAAGACGAATACCACTGAGCTTCGGTATCAGGTTGTGCCCGTCTATATAATATTCCATACTGTTACATCATTTTCTGACGACCGGAAAGTGCCCGCAGCAGCGTGTTTTGGTCTGCGTATTCCAACTCACCTCCGATAGGCAGCCCACGGGCTAATCTGGTGATCCTCACATCGTAAGGGACCAGTTTCTGCTGAATATAAAGTGCAGTAGCATCCCCTTCCATCGAGGGATTCGTTGCTATAATAACTTCGGAAATACCACCCCGGGCAACTTTTTCGATCAATGGCGCCAAACGGATATCCTCAGGATTGATGCCCTCAATCGGAGACAGCAGCCCGTGAAGCACATGATATTTCCCATGGTAGCCATCAGTTTGCTCCAACACGATCACATCCATGGGAGACTCGACAACACAAATAACGTCCTGATCGCGCTTTTGGTCTTCACAAACTTCGCACAATTCCCGGTCAGCCGTCGTGATATTGAAACACTCTTTGCACAAATGTGTCTTCTGATGGAGGTTTTCCAAAGCTTCTGCTAACTGCAGTGCAGTTGCCTCATGATTTTTCAGCAGATAAAAAGTCAACCGGGAAGCGGTACGAGGACCAATTCCCGGAAGCCGTGAAAAGGCATCAACCAGATTTTGTACCGGTTCCGGTATGCGGGCCATTTGTCAGAAACCCAATCCCAGACCGGACAATCCGGAAGCCAGGCCGCCGGTGATGGAATTCATCTGTTCTTCCTGGATTTTCTTGCTCTGCTCGATAGCCGAATTAATCCCGGTCAGCAGCATATCCTGGAGCATTTCAGCATCAACATCTTTTAGAAATTCAGGATCGATCTCTACAGCTTTGCAGACCTGATCTCCGCTCATAGTGATTTTCATCACACCACCGCCAACAGAAGATGTAACTTCCATTTCAGCGATTTTTTCCTGCTGTTCCTGCATCTGCTTCTGCAGGTTCTGAAACTGTTGTCTCATGTTTCCCATGCCGCCACCCATCTGGCCGCCCATTCTTCCGAATCCTTTTGCCATTATTTCACCTCATAAAATTAAACTATAGTTATAGCTTTTTGATTTGTTATGTCTATCATCTACATCAGAAATCTTTTCCAATCTGGATGATTACTATTTTTTATCCACAACGACCTTACCCCCCATGCTCAGTGCTGCAGCAAGCGCTTCACTCTGCTGAACATCATTATTGAAAGATCGCCGTGCTGAAGGCTCCTGGATCGTGCAGCAAATACCGACTGATTTTCCAAGCACCTTAGATATCGCTGCACTTGTCCAAACAAGAAAACGGTGGTTTTCTTCCACCTTTTTTTTGATAGTCTCTCTTGGGAATCCAAGATAAAGGACCCCGTTCTTCACTTCCAGCAAATCAGCTCTTGCCATAGTCGCTTCCAGAACCGCGTCATTTTCCCGAATCAGTTTTCTCGCAGCCCCCCAGTTGGCGGCAATATCCTTCATCGTCACCGTGGGATCCGGTGTCTGTCCTTTTCGGATGAAGATCCGGCTCTGCACATAAGCGATGTTTTCTTCAAGATCCTTATCAACCGGAGCGGCTGCTGTTGCAATGGCTCCTGATTGTGGGGGAACCGTTTTTACAACTTCTTTCTCAATAACCTTTACAACCTGTTCAGAAACTTTCTTTTCCTCACAGCTTTCCGCAAAAGCAAGCTCCAGGTTCAGTCCCGGGTGCCAGTCAATTCGGCTGTCCGTAGCAGCCTGGTTAAATATCCGCACTACATCAACAAGACGATCAATTTCGATGTTCTTGCTCTGCCTTGCCATGGTTTCCCTGACTTCAGCAGTTACATCCAGAACATCAGCAGTTCCCATCTTCAGCATGAGCAGCTGACGCAGATATTCGACAGTTTGTCGGGCAAACTGCCGCGGGTCTGTACCGGCATCCAGCGCCGCATGAATAGCAGTTAGGCCACCCGCATGTGTTCGGCTGATAATCGCGTCCGTCAAGTCCACAACGGATTGATTTGTCGCAATTCCAAGAATCTCCTGTGCATCTGCAAGGGTGATGTTATTCCCGGCAGCAGTCATCTGATCCAACATGGAAATCGCGTCGCGCATCGCGCCGGTCGCCTGTCGGGCAATCAATGTCAGGGCAGCTTCATCCGCCGTGACACCTTCATCATTACAGATCTTCGTCAGCCTGCGAACGATTTCCGCAACCGGAATACGACGGAATTCATGATGCTGACAACGTGAAAGAACCGTCGCCGGTATCTTGTGAATTTCGGTGGTTGCCAGGATAAACATGGCATGAGCCGGCGGCTCCTCCAATGTTTTGAGAAGTGCATTGAAAGCTGCCGTCGAAAGCATGTGCACTTCGTCAATAATATAAACCTTCATCCGGCCGACACCGGGAGCAAAATTGATCTTGTCACGCAGTTCACGAATATCATCGACAGAAGTGTTGGAAGCCGCATCAATTTCGATAAGATCCAGAAACTGCCCGTTATTCACAGCAACACAATTTGCGCACTGATCACAGGGACGGTTTTCAAGGTCTTCATTCAGGCAGTTCACCGCACGGGCGAGGATCCGGGCAACAGTGGTTTTTCCTGTTCCCCGAGGACCGGAAAACAGGTAGGCATGAGCGACACGATTTGTACGGATCGCGTTCTTCAGCACCCTTGTAACCTGATCCTGATAAACAACATCATCCCATACCTGAGGACGATATTTACGATATAAAGCCTGATTTGCCAATGTTGCGCCTTTCCTAAGGAACCCGATAAGTTGCCTGCAATTGTCCGAACATATCTTTCAAAACAGCAGTTTCGCCGGACTGCCACACCGGCTCATTACTGTTCCAATATACTTCATAAGGTGTCGTATGGCCAGCCCGCGAATAGACTTCCACAAAAACACCTTTTCGAAGCAGCTGAATGTTAGGAAATGTCAGTTCATTTCCGTTAGCGTCCTCCAGACGCCAATTTTCAAGTGAAACAATATCGTCTGTATTGTTAACGATACGCAATGCTTCGCTTTCAAGTATTCCGGGATTCCGGATCAGTGAAATTTCTACTTTTGCACCGCGAATCACCGGGGTTGGCTCTTCGGTTGGCTCAGCTGCAATCGTAGCCACCTCCATAGCCGAAGCAGTCTGCTGCTGTGCAACCGCTGTTTCAGCTATTTCTGTTTGGCTCACCTCGAGCCACTGGATGTTCTCATTTCCGACATTCACCAGCTGATATTCTGTTTTTGGTTTACGGATATTCTCCCAATAATACAAAACACCATAAGTAACCGATGCAGATACAATAACGTTCAGTAATATCAAAAGAAGTATTTTCCAAAAATTACCCATACAGCTCTATTATAGCTTAGTTTTCGAATAAATCCCTCATCTGAACGAAACCTTTTTCCGATACTGTTTTTTATTTAGGATCCTCAGCAAAAACAATGGCACTGGCCAATGTCCAGCCGCTTTCACCATTTTGTGTTCTAATCTGATACCATTCTGAGTAATTGATGTTTACCGGCCCGGCAACAATTTCAATAACCGCTCCGTTAGGGATCACACAGATCATTGGTGAACCATAACCGGATCCCGGCTCTGCCAGAAGGAAAATACCGTTTTCATTTCCCGCTTTGATATAAGCAAATTCAGGCTCGTATTCATCATTATCCTTCAGCAAGGTGTTATAGCCAACACTTTCACGGATTCCTTTAGCACAGCGGAACCCAACCGTAAAGCTGCTGGATTCCGGTGACATACCATAGCGTGAAGCAAGATGAAGTTTTGATATTTCGTCTTCATAGGAGTTACCCCTTACGACTTTTTCCACTCCGGTCTGAGGCCCCTGCGGATCAGTCTGCTCCTTTTCATCATACCAGGATGCATCATACCAATCGCTTGTCCATTCGGAAACATTCCCTATCATATCTGCCACCCCGTAAGGGCTTAACCCTTGTGAATAAATGTTCACCCGCTCGGTATCTCCGGGAATCAGCGAAATATTCATGTTGTAATTGCGAGGAGAGCCGCTGCCCCATGGATAACGCCGATTGTCATCTTTTCCGCGAGCAGCCCGCTCCCACTCAGCTTCTGTTGGGAGACGTTTTTCAACGAAAGCACAATAATCAGCCGCTTCCTGCCATGTGACATTCACAACAGGAAAACTGCTGTAAGTCGGATTTGTATAATAATCGTCTCGGGTTTTCGAAGCAACACTTTCAGGAACAGTGCATTTTCCTGCAGACACGCAAACCGCATAATCAGCATTCGTCACCTCATGCACATCCATGTAAAAGGCATCAAGATAGACCAAATGGTAAGGTTTTGTGTTCGATTCTGCAAACAAATCACCATATTCGGCTCCCATCATGGAATATCCGGATGGGATAAAAACCATATCCAGTGGTGTACCTGCAGACAAAACAGACGATGCTGCAGAGAGTAATAGAATCAATCCTGATATCAAAAAAAGGAACTTCTTATTCATGAGACACTCCATAAATGTTAAGGACGCAGCGAAATCCTACATCATCCGCGAATTGTTCAATGTTCATCGTTCCGAGCCGACGATCTTTTGCATCCTGTGAAGCTGTTTTCCATGAGCCACCGCTAATTATACCGCTCCCGTCTTCATTTTCAGAAAATACCCACTCCCAGACATTACCTGCAATACCGGAATAGTCTGAGGTGTTGCGCCTGGGACCGTGTTCTTCCCGATTGATGTTTTCTGAATCTGACGCAAGCAAATCCACCGCATCATACCAATCCTGCAATGACATCAATTGCATCCCAGCCCAGTTACAATATGCTTCTGCCTGAGCTCTTGTCACGTTTACCATCGGATGGTCCGCATAATAGCCATCACTGAAATATGGCCGGTTTTCCAACAGCCTTGATCCGGGAACAGAGCAATAACCATCCTGTATGCACCCTGTATATTCTCTGTTAGAAACCTCATTGAAGTCTATCCAAAAGCCATATCTGTCATCTGCTCCATTTTTCCGAATATAGACAAGTTTTTTTCCATCAATCGGATTGACCATTTCCAGCCCGGTAACCAAATCAGCAGGCAGCACTGTTGGGGTCACGCTCGGTGTCTGCAGCAAGAGCAATACCTCAGACGTCAATGTCAGCTCTGTAAATATTTCTTCAGCAAGCGCAGTAATGTCAAAAGTTGGAAACGGTGTCAGCGTTGCCGTTGGTACATCAGTGGCCGTAGCAGAAGGTACAGGCGTCGCAGTAAGTGTAGGCGTAAATGTAGCTGTAAATGTCGATGTCGGCGTGCTTGTCGGAACAATAGTAGCAGTCGATGTTTCTGTCGGTGTTGATGTATTAGTAGCGCTTGGCGTAAAGGATGGGATAAATAAAAAACCACCGCCACGCTTGACAGCATCAACAGCTCCGCCGGCAAAGACAAGAAGCAGAATAAGCAGAAGAATTATAAAAATGATCGTAAGCGTTGACAGCCTGTTTCTCATAATTTATTGCTGCTCAAGCTCCTTTTTGAAGATCCTGCGCAAAATCGCAACAGTAATCGCATAAGTCGAATCCATACCAAAATAAGATAACGTTCCAGCCCCGAGATTTTTCCCTTTGCTCATCGGAGTATCCGATACATAATGCATAAAACCAATATCCATTTTCACATTGTTCAAATCGACGATCTCATCCTCCGGATGGCGCTGAGGACGAAACATTTCATAAATAGCTGATAAGTAAGGCCCAGCCTCCATTTCAATGTCTGTGAAACCACCCCGATAAACAGCATCCATGAAAGTTTTGTTTTGCAGAAAAGTACCATAAACCGTGACAGCTCTCTGTCCGCCAAGAATCGAACCATACATCAGATACGGCTCTACATCGCCTTCCGAAAAGGCATTTTGAAAAATGTAGAGGTTCGACGAATGCATATCCTGAACAACTGAAGGAATGATCACATCTCCGCGGACTCCATTCAACGACGCAGCCTTCCCCATCACATAAATTCCCCGAATATTTTCCAATCTTTCCGAAAGCTTTGAAAAAAGATGATAAGCAGCCATACCAAGCGGATAGTCAATATTCAGAATGTAAGCCTTAGAGTTTTTCAGCCGATCACAATCAGGGATACGGATACGCTTATCCATTTTGGTAAAATCAATTTTTGCCAAATCAAAAACCTGAACACCAACTTCGAAGTTACTGGAAATTGACAAACGGGAAATCCCGTTTTGCGTTTCTGCTGCCTGCTGTTCACTGATTGTATATTTCCCGTAATCGGACTGCTGATATTTTTTCAGCACGTAATACATCAGGTTCTCTTTACTTGCGGAAAGTTTGTTTCGATCTATTTTTGACCATTCCTCACGCAGCATTCTGGTTTCGCTTTTGTCCAGATAACGCTGCAATTCATTTTCTTTCCGCAGCGCATAACCGCTGACAAGATTTGCCGCGCTGTGCAGGTTACTGGAAACAAAATAAACCGGCCTGTCGACAAGATCCGGAATCCTGTCAAGGATCTCATCCAGCCAGGAATTTGCCGCCCGGGAATATTGCACCATCGAACTGTCCAGCAGTTTGATCCGTATTTCGGAAGACCGTGACTGCATTTCCAGAAGCCATTCAACTGTTTTTTCGCCCCATATGGTCTGCAGACGTGAAAAATCTTCAGGTAAAGACATAAGCTCATCAGCCAGATGTTCCTGCGCTTCACTGTTTTTTTCTATCACTGCTGAATATATCAGTTTTTTATCAATGTTTTGCAGTAATTCATGAAACTTGTTCCATTCAATTTGCAGTGAAGTCACGATCGGAACGATGTCTTCAATATCAGACTTGCTGTTTATGAAAACGGCAAGTGTCTCTTTACCGTCAAATCTACAGATCCTTCTTCTTGCAGCCGCAGTAACAATAGGCCAATTTTCGACATTTTCATATCCCTGCGAATAAAACATATGTACATTCTGTCCAAGGATCAGACGCCGTACCTTCAGCATACAGGGAGGAAGGCGAAGGATGCTATAAATCAACGCATTATAATCCGGAGAAGAAGACCTTGCATCCGGGTGCATGGTAGAATCCATTGCGGCATGAACTTCCTCAAGACCGCTGATTCTGCTCTCACTCTTGGACCTCAGTACAGAATAAACCGTCCTCAAATAAAAATCAATTGTCTCTGATGCGTTATGCGGTATATTTCGCTCCATTCAGCACCTCCACTTTGATTATAATTGAATTAATGGTTCTCCGGCGAGATATAAATCTCTCCCTGATCAGTCTGGATCACAGTTCCTTCATTCTTCTCGGGAACAGGTTGATTCAGAAATCTGTAATCAAAATTCTGATCAGGCCAGTCAATCGTTTCCGATACAGTTCTTTCGAGACGAACATGATTGACTTTTTCAAAATATTGACCGTTCTCACGAATCATGCGGATCCTCAGAAAATAGTTGCCATCCTCAATGCCGTAAGTATACCAGTCTGCAATCGCTCCCGGTTCATAATGAGACTCCATAAGATTGTTGGCAATGATCATCCAGTTTTCCGGTTCTTCTGCCCTGGCAAACTCCACACTATATGGATAGACTCCATCCAGAGCATAAATGACAGCAGTAATATCGACATGATCATCACGAATGACTGTTCCATCCGCAGGAGAAACAAGCTCCACAATCGGATAGCCGCAAGGCGGGTAAAGGATCTCTCCTTCGGGGATAAAGTCCAGGTCTTCTGCATGGATTTGTTCCGCCCATTGCCTTCCGGCTGCGGTGCCTTTGATCCAGTTCTGAGCTTCTTTTTCTCGCACGTTCAGAAATTGTTTTAATTCAGCCCTGGAAACACAATCTGCAGAAACAAGTTTTCCGCTCCATGAATCATAATAATAGGATGAAATAAACCCTTCATTCTCCGACAAAGGCGGCTGATATTTCGCAAAGACCTCCCATTTCCGGTTATTACAATTCGCACCCGGTCTGGTTCCGGAATCCGCACAGATCATCACATCTTCAATCCCCTGCGGACGATTAAAACCGGCGTTCCGAATTCCGCTGCGTACGGCAGCTATTGCTTCCATGATGTTGTGCCAGACCGGAGCAGCCCCTGTAACACCGGTAGACGCGGTCATCGGCCGATTATCCGCGTTTCCGACCCAAACCCCAACGACGATACCTGCATTATACCCAATTGTCCAATTGTCTTTGTAATCATTTGTTGTGCCTGTTTTCACCGCTGCAGGGAAAGATAAATTCAAAATTGAACCCTGTCCAAACCCGAGAATACGAGCATTGTCGTCTGAAAGGATCGATGAAATCTGATAAGCGTATTCTTCATTCAGCACTTTTTCAGGGACAGGCACACCGGGATCATAAATCGTTTGTCCCTGATGATCCGTGATTTTCAGGATCCCCCGCGCGGGAATATACTCACCATTGTTCGCAAAGACAGCATATGCATTGGTCAATTCCAGCAAGGTCACTTCACCGCCGCCAAGCGATACAGCCAATCCATATCCGGGTTTATCGAGCGAATCTACATGCAGACGTTTCGCAAAGGGAATGAATCCTTCTACCGTCTCTGTTTCCGGTTCATCATATAAACCAACATATTCCAATGCTTTTACAGCAGGGATATTCAAAGAAGAGCCCAGCGCTTCCCGGGCTAAAACCGGCCCGTGAAATAAACCGTCATAATTTGTCGGATGATATGGCGGAGAATACAGCAGGTCTTCCTGTTTCCCGGTGGGAGAGAAATCAGTTTCCACATCCCAAATCAATGTTGCAGGTGTCCAACCTTTCTCAAAGGCAGCAGCATAGATTAGCGGTTTGATGGCTGACCCGGGCTGTCTGGGAGAAACTGACATGTTCACCTGTCCGGCATTTTCCGTATCCTGAAAATCCGGAGAACCAACCATTGCCAAAATATCACCGTTTTTTGGATCCATCACAATTACCGCGCCGTTATGAACATTGATTTTCTGGATCTCATCTATCTGATCTTTCAGTGATTGCTCAGCAATGTCCTGAATTTGAGGATCTAAGGTTGTATAAACCGTGTATCCGGAACGGTACAAGGAATCCGCACCGTATTTTGTTTCAAGCATCTGATAAATATAGTTGACCCAATGCGGATACTTGATCATGAAAACACCGGGAACAAATTCAAAATTTTCAATTTTCCAAATCGAATCACTCACCATCACGGGATCGATTTTCACACATTCAGCCCCATTTCGAAGTGAAAGACATCCTCGTTCTGCACTCAGGTTGTACGAAAGCAGAAGAACAGTCTTAAATCTTGCAAGAACCGCAGCTCTGTTACTGAAAATATCATAATACCCGGGAGCCTGAGGCAGTCCGGCAAGGAATGCAGCTTCCCCAAGGTCAAGGTTTTTTGCGGATTTCTTGAAATATGTTTGGGCGGCTGCTTCAATGCCATAGGCATGATTTCCGTAATAGTTTTCATTCAGATAAATTTCAAGAATCTCATCTTTTGAATAACGGCGGGTTATCTCAGCAGCAAGAATAATTTCTTTTATTTTTCGGTCAACGGTTCTTTCATATCGTTCCGTTTGCGACATCAGCAGATTTCTGGTCAGCTGTTGTGTGATCGTCGAAGCCCCTGAAACAGTCTCACCGGATTCTGCATTTTGAAAAAAGGCACGAACAATGGCACGAACATCAAAACCGGGATGATTATAATAATCCTGGTCCTCCACAGCGATTACAGCAGCCAAAACATAAGGAGATATCTCATCAAGCGTTACATAATCCCGTCGTCCGGCTTCCGGAGGAACAACCTCATATAAAAGATTCTGCTGCCGGTCCATAATTCGAAGCGTTTCAAACTGCGATGCCTTTGCACGCAGATCCGAAACATCCGGGAGCTTCATCACGATATATGTATAAAGGCAGAATAAGCCGACAAATAAAAACAGCAGAAAAACAAGCAAAAGAATTAAAAACGGTTTCAGACAGCCTTTTTTTTGCTTTTCTGATTTTTTTCTCTTGTCCTGTTCTCCTTCAAAATTCAGGTTTAAACCTGCTGGAGGAGTCGGGTGCAATTCGTTTTTCCGTTCCATCTGCCATTCCATAATAATCATATATTTATAATTCTAATTTTTCAGTTCCGATTGGTCAATAGTTTTATGAAGTCAGGATTAATACGGACATGATTGATGATATAATGTAGACAAACATTCATGTGAAGGAGGGCTCTTATATGGAATCGAAACAGGAAAGCAATCTTTTGTTTGCCGTTGTCCAGGCTTTGGATGCTGATATTGCTCAACACGCCTTAAAAAGTATCGGGATTGATTCCTATCAAATGCCCAGCGTAGGCGGCTTTCTTGGACGGAAGAACGTTACACTCATTATCGATTGTCCAGAAGAAAGTAATGAAGAAGTTTTGCGCATTCTGAAGAATTCATGCAGCCAGCGAATCGAATTCATCAACCTTCCCATTGAAAACGCTCAACAGGCTATCCCTACCCCGACCCAGGTTTCCGTCGGCGGAGCAGCCATTTTTGAACTGACTGCAGATAAAATCATAAAACTGTAAGAAAGGACGAGCTGAATGAAACTTATCATCACAATTATTCCGGGGAATGAATGCGACAACATCTCAATGGCTCTGACTGAAAGAAAGTTCCGTGTGACGAAAATTGCCTCAACAGGAGGCTTTTTACGCAAGGGAAACGCCACACTGCTCGTCGGTGTTGACGATGAGAAGCTTGATGAAGCCATCAGTCTGATCAAAAAAGGTGCAGAAAACACCAATGAACAGCAGAAAGGCGTTCTATTTGTAGTCAAAGTAGATAAATTCATTCATTTCTAATTTATTTAATCGATTTCTAATGAACTTTTTTGAAAAAATTCGGTATTATTAAATAAATAATATTGGTCAAGAAAGGAAAATCAAAAATGAACTATTCTCGCGCTTTTTCTTATGTATTTGAAGATAAAAACTGGCTTTCGAAAATCCTGATTGCCGGATTAATTTCCCTGATCCCGATTATCGGACAGTTTTATCTTTGTGGATGGATGGTTGAAATCGTTCGCCGCACAAAAGCCGGACGGACTGACATTTTGCCGACCACCCATTTCACTTACTTTCTGACCCTCGGGCTGAAGGTATTTGTAGTCTGCCTGATCTATTCGATTCCGGTGATCATTCTTTCCTGTATTCTCGGACTGATGAACACATCGGTAGAAAGCTCAGACAGCAACATGATCGCCATCATTTTCACCGGTATGGGATGTCTCGGCAGCATTCTGACTTTCGTAGTGAACGTAGCGGTTTCCCTTCTCGGCACTTATGGTATCATCAGACTTGCTGAAACAGACCAGATCAAAGCCTGTCTTGATTTTAATGATGCCTTCAACACCATCAAAGATAACATTGGCACCTTCATCATCGTTGAATTGCTCGCACTGGTTGCAGGGCTCATCCAGGGAGCCGGTTTCATTATTTGCTTTGTCGGTGCAATTCTCACCGTTCCCTACGGCGTTGCTGTTACAGGAAATCTGGTCGGCCAGCTGTGGGATAACCTTAAAGTGAATCCCACCGGCAGCAAACCCCGTCGCACAACTGTGAACGAACCTGCAAATGATATTATTGAAGAAGCTCCTTTCACAAAGGTAGAGGAAATTGAAAAGCAGGTTTCCGATGTTCCTGAAGAACCGAAAAACGAAGAAATTGTTATTGATGCAGCAGAGCCAATAATTGAAGAAACAGAACAGGTCATATCTGATCAAGTTCAAACCGAAGCGGTTCCCGAATCAGAAACACCTGTTGATGAAGCTCCAACTGCAGAGGCTGAACCTCAGGAAGAAGAAAAACCCGATACAGATATTCCCTCTTTCGAATAATAGAGATACCTTATCAAAAAAAAGCCATCCTCATTATGGGGATGGTTTTTTATTTACTATGATCCAACCATCTGTTTTGTTGATCTCAGCACCTTCACAGAAATCAAGGTCCAAAGGATATTCTGCTTCGCTGAGATAAACATAGGTTGAATCGGGTTGTATTTGGGAACAGGTCAGATGAAACATTTCCAACTTATCGCCGCCATAAACATGTTCAATAGGCCGGGCATTCGCATTCATATTGAAGGTCATATGATGATCGGCTGCGAAAAGAGCAAGTGCGTCAACAGCCTTCGGATCTCCCTCTGAACAATTTAGATGGATCACTCCATCAGGAATCGACTCCTGCAAAGAAGCACTTAATTCAGGCAAATTATTACCAGGATTTCGGAATCGTTCTGCAGTTTGCCGGTGAAATTCATTCAAGTCAGCTGTTTGGATCAATACACAAAACAGAACAATAAAGATAACATATTTATCGTTTTCCGCTTTTTTTGCAAGTACATAAAGCGATACAAACAAAACCAGGTAATACAACGGCCAGACAAGTCGTCCCGAAGAACGAAAGATGGAAAGCATTGAATTGATCTGTTCAGGTATTTTGAATTGCCAAACCAGTGTTTTATCAAAATATGCTTCGTTTGAGACCCCTATCAACACAAGTAACATTGTCGGGACAAGATAGATAACAGTGTTTTTGATTAATTCTTTTCCGCAAAAAAAACAGACAGACAAAACCATCAAAATCAACCCAAGCCCCCAATAATTAAAGCCTTCATACTGTAAAGGGTTTGTCTCACGAGAGCACAGCAATGATGGTATGGAATCCGGATTAATGAAAGCATTCAGGTTCATAGAAAGCTCTGCATAACTCCCTGTTTGAGGAAGAATATGAGAGTAACCAAAGATATAATAACCTGCAAATAAAGCCAATGCAAAAATGGCTGCGGGTATGATTATTTTGACAGCATGCTGCTTCTTTATCGCCATTCGAATCATTTGCAACACCAGGATAAAAGCAATCATCGGAATGAAATAGATATGGATCAGAAGCGCCGCTTCTGTCAAAAAGAACCAGCAGGGTAGATTCCAGCGTTTTTCAAAATTCATTGCCAGCCAGACAGCAGCCAGTATCAGCCAGTGAGCTGTCAGCGTGTCGTGGATCAAAGCACGCTGCAAAATGACCGGGTTGAGTATAGAGATGAATACACCTGCCAACGTAAAGGAAACTCTATGGGTCAGATGCCAGCAGATCATACCCGAGAATAGAGCGATCAGCAGAAAAGAAAGGACGATCCATATGCCATTGAACTGAAATTCATCCGGTAAAACACAGTTTAACGGTTTCAGCAACAGACAGAACAATGGGTTTGAATCCGTGACTATGACCGAAGTACCGACAGGATAATTCAGATTTCTCATAAAAAAAACATACCGGTTCCAGCCATCATTTCGAAAAAAACGCCAACCAAGGTAATGCTGGAGATTATCTCCGCCACCATTTTTCACCCACCCGCTATTCAGTGGGTCGAGATTCTGCGGTGTAAAAATGATCAGAATAAAAAGCAGGGAAACGAGACAACCGGTCAAGATGGACAAATTTTTTTTATATCTTTCACTCATTTCTTTATCCCGTCAACTTCAGTGCAAAATTCTAACATAGTTCTAATCTAAAAATGATATATATTATGATAGCATAAAATATAATAAGAATCAATACAGTGACACTGTGTGATTTTAACAGATAGCTACAATCATATTCAAATGAGCATATGGAAAAGCAATGTTTATGGTAAACTTAAAAAAACGGATAAACAAATACTGACAACAATGAAATCGTACTCCTTTTTCAAAGCCCTCTTCACCATTCTTTTCACAGCCTTAGTGACTGCGACGATTCTTGTTACCTTTTCACCAGGCGCAGAGTACATCGACCAATTTGTACCGCCAGCGGAATCAAATACTGTTGAGTTAAACGGGCAGAACAATCAAAAAAAGATCATCGGAATTCTCCCCGGTCATTATGGCTACGACAGCGGGTATCAATGCGGAGCAGATTATAATTTCGTAAAAGAATCCGATGTAAACCTGCGCCTGGCAGTGATGGTTCGAGACTATCTTGAAGCTCAGGGATATACGGTTGACTTTCTCCATGAATACGACCCGAAATTATCCAATTACACAGCCCTTGCACTCCTTTCCATCCACACAAACACCTGCAATGCAGATGATCCAAAACTCTCTGGCTTCAATATAACTACCGGTGGACAAAACACATATCCCAGTGAGAGCAAACGGCTTAACGACTGTCTGACTTATCACTATGCTCAGAATTCTGAGCTTGATTTTCTCGGAGAAAACTACACGCCCGGAGAAGAATCTCTCTATACATTCGATACAGTTAACAACTACACCACTATTTCTGTGATCCACGCCGGTTATCTTGATAATGACTACCGAACTATTTCTGAAAAAACAAACAGCCTTGCGAGAGGGATCGCTGATGGAATCATTTGTTATGTTGAAGATGATACCGTGGGCAGCATCTACAAGGCACAACCTGTCGACACATTATCGACACTCAATTCTTCACAGAAAACATATAAGATACCACTCTCTCAACCTATCGCAGAAAGGGAGTAAACAGGAGGACGAACATGGCTAATAAAGCTTTTTTCGCTGGATTGATATACGATGAGAATGAAAACCTGATCGAAACAGCAACTATCGGAAATGATACTTTTTATGTTGTCGACGACTATGGATTTAAACGGCATATAGATTCCAGGGAGGTAGATGAAAAAATCGTACGCCTCTTCACAGACCAAATCAATGGAAATGAAGAATATCTGGCAAACGCAGCTGCGAACATGACCGGAAAAACAGATTTATTTTCAATGGCTATGTTTAAAAACTCGCTTTTGAATATTGACAAGGAAATCGAATCAATGTTTCGACAGGGACCGCCTCCGGGATTGTCAGAATTTCTCGGAATGTCCGGATTCAAAGTGAACATCGATCTTCACGGGAACATCACCAATGTGAATATGCCCACCGCAGCAGGTGGTTCAGACGAATAATCACAAACGGCTGCTTTATCAAAGGAAAAGCAGCCGTTTTCATCGCAAAGTATAGAAGAAGATCTATTTCAGCTCACGAAGCAACTCGATAATTTCCTTCCAGTCATCTTCAAAGAAAAACAGGGTCGCACCCGGCATTTCGATCGAATAAATGTTATCTCCTTCCACCTCTTCACAAGAAGCCAGATAGTTTTCTGTCTCAGCCAAAACACCGGTGGTACCGATTGGAATTTCCGTAAAATCGGCTTTGAATTCCATAAACTCTTCCCATTCTTCAACGTAAAAATGGACCGTTGTCCGACCGAATTCGACATGGAAGGTAACCTCTTCATCCGGTTCATATGCTTTCCATGCCATGAAATTTTCAGTCTTTGCGATTTCTTCTGTTTTAAAATCCATTTGAGCCATGTCCTTTACCTCCTAACAATCGAGACCCTGCATTTCTAATGCTATAAAGAAGTTTATCACAAATTTGCGCTATTTTGTTTCTGTAATTTACGAAATAGACCTTCAACGGCAAAGGTTCTTCAACGGTTTCAATATCCGCCCACGGATCTTCATCCTGGAGCTTTTTTATAATATAACGCATCATAAGTTTCAAAGTCGCCACAATGGGAGCTGAGAGAAATATTCCCAGAAAACCCATAGTTCTGCCGCAAACCAATGCGGAAACCAACACAGCTGCCGGATGAATTTTCAGCGTGTCTGCCAGGAATTTTGGCTGTATGAACCCATCCATGAACTTATCAAGCAAAAATGAAATAAGGACCACCATTATTGTATAAGGCAGCGGCTGCATCCCGAACAAGCCTGGATCCTGAAACAACGCAACCAACGCAACAGCAGCCCAGGCGAAAAAGGATCCTATATAGGGGATCATACGGGTCAATGCTACTGTAAGCGCTAAAACAAACGCATACCGCACTCCTAATATGACATAAAGGAAAGAGTAAACCACCAGTGCAATCAACAGCAACATTGCCTGCCCCCACAAAAACCTGCGCCAAATCAAAGACAAGTGATATCTTCCCATCTCAATGTCGTAATCATATCCCGGGATCTTGATCATTTTCGGTGCATCATCATTTTTCTTCGCCTCCCATACAATAAAAAAGGAGAAACCAAAGATAAAGAAAAACCAACCAATTTTTGAAGAAAAACTCTGGAGAAAAGAAAGCACACCGCTTCCTATACTCTGCATAATCTTCTCTAATTGCTGGTTTAACTCTGAGTTCTGTGAAATACCGACAATTTGAAGGAAATATCTCCCCGCGAAGGTGTTTTCGCCGCCCAGGAGTTCAAGCACCATGTCCGGCAGGTTATCGACAGAACTGTCGATCGTGTCAAACAAATTCATCACCTGGCCGTAAATAGAAAAACCACCGGCAGCCAGAATACCCATAGCAACGATCAAGAATATACCAAAAACAATGATGACAGCAGCTTTATGTGAAATATGCCATTTATCCTGAATCGAGAATACGATAGGCTTAAGATAAAAAACCATCAAACAGGATAAAATCAAAGGAATGATCATGTTCCTTAGAAAGAACAGACAGAGCAATCCGAGAATCATCAAGCTGGTAATTACTGTCTTTTTGACATTTTTCGTCCATAATGGCGATTTGCTCGGGTCTTCCTGTTCTTTTTCATCATCAGACGGAATGAAAACGACCGGCATACGATCAGCCGGTCTGTTCTTATTTATCGCATTAGACAATCGGTTAAATATATCTTCTACATTCATAAAACCATAATCATATATTTATCAACGCACATAATTTGCGCAGGTATCTGCATCCCACAAGAACGGGAAGACGTCACACCATAGTCGATTATGATCCACATAAAAGATGAAAGCACTAATAAGAATCAATACCAGGAGCACAATGCCCAAAGTGATAAACAGCTTCTTATTGCTTTTCTTCTTTCCACTTTTTTCAACAGGTTGGTTCTGGTTCTGCTGCTCCATATTTTGCTGCTGTGCAAATGGATTATTTCCGTAAGGCATTTGCTGCTGACCATAAGGGGTATTTCCGTAACCCATCGGAGGCTGCTGTCCCATCATTTGTTGTCCATAGGGATCATTTCCGTAACCCATCGGAGGCTGCTGTCCCATCATTTGTTGTCCATAGGGATCATTTCCGTAACCCATCGGAGGCTGCTGTCCCATCATTTGCTGTCCATAGGAATCATTTCCGTACCCCATCGGAGGCTGCTGACCCATCATCTGTTGAGAATAGGGATCATTTCCGTACCCCATCGGAGGCTGCTGACCCATCATCTGTTGAGAATAGGGATCATTTCCGTAACCCATCTGAGACTGCTGCCCCATCATTTGCTGTCCATAGGGATCATTTCCGTACCCCATCGGAGGCTGCTGCCCTATCATCTGTTGAGAAGAGGGATCATTTCCGTACCCCATCGGAGGCTGCTGTCCCATCATCTGTTGAGAAGAGGGATCATTTCCGTAACCCATCTGCGGTTGCTGTCCCATCATCTGTTGAGGATAGGGATTATTTCCGTAACCCATCGGGGGTTGCTGCCCCATCATCTGCTGGGAATAGGGATCATTACCGATCCCTATCTGGGATTGTTGGCCCATCTGTTGTGAATAGGGATTATTTCCCAGGCCAATCTGTCCTTGTCCATAAGCCACCGGCTGTCCCACAAAAGGCTGCTGGCCATAGGGCATTTGCTGTCCCATTCCACCCTGTTGACTATAAGACTGAGATTGTTCAGCAAATGATGGCTGAGCGTTCTGCAACTCATTACCATTAGGAGTTTGCTGCTGGGATATTGGATTTGCGCCCACAGAGACGGATTGTTCGGAATTATTTTCAGCTGGTGCCTGGGAAACCGCGTCAGTTGAAGATGCCGCCTGGGCACTGAATCCGTCAGCAGGAGCAGGAACGCTGTTTGATTGCATCGGATTTGCAGTGTTCATTCCATTTGCATCAAATTGACCGAATGTACCGGGCTGGTTATAGCCGTATGGTATTTGTCCCTGGTTTACCGGCGGCATACCATAATTATATGCCTGGTTAAAACCGTAATTGTCAGTTCCCTGCGGTGGGATCTGCCCGGCATTTGCAGCAAAACCATTCATTGCGCCATTATTAGGAAAATTGTTATTATCATTACTCATAGGATTTCCTTGCTTCTTTTCGAAATTATATGAATCCGGCGCATTTCCAGCCGGTATAGCAGAACCACTCCATTGGCTTCCGGCATCAAAGCCTGCAACCTTTTGAAAAACCAGCATCACGTCTCCACCTAAACCAATCACATCATTTTCAGATAATTGAACAGGTGCAGAAATTTGAATATTGTTGACGATCGTTCCATTGGTTGAATTATTATCAACCAAAACTACAGCTCCGTTTTGCTGAACATATAAAAATACATGAATTCTTGAAACAGAATTTTCAGTCAAGACAATATCACAGGAACTGTCCCTTCCGATTTTCGTTTCTTCTTTTGTAATCGGAAAAACTTTTCCTGTAAGTGAGCCGGAATAAAAACAAAGCTGATATTGTGTATTCATTCTCAATCCCTTATTGGCTTTATCAAGTCATCGATATCATTATATCATGCAGAATAATTAAATCAAGTTATTTCAAATGATAAAAAGACATTTTCTCCGGAATATTTATATTCCGATCTAAAATCAACCATCATATATATAATATCACACTTTTTATAGCCTCAGGGTTATTCATAAAAATAAAGCCTGCATACAGACGGCGCAGGCTTTATCATTATTGATTTCAGAAATCTCAGTCGTTGAATCCAACACGAGCCGCATAGCTCGTATGCAGAAGTTCGTGGGCTTTATGAGAATTCGGTTCTCCGAGATATTTTTCGTACAGTTCAACAATCTGCGGATTGTTATGGGACTGACGAACTGTCTGACGCTCATCTTCGGAGTAAAGGGCTTTCGCACGCTTTTCCTTATAGGTGTCGATGATATTGTCATCTTCCTCAGGCAGGAAGCATTCACGGACATACGGCTGGCCGCCGCCGTTGATACAACCGCCCGGGCAGCCCATGATCTCAATGAACTGATACTTGGAGGTACCGTTGCGGATCTCATCCAGCAGAACCTTCGCGGACTTCATTCCGGAAGCAATGGCAACATTAACTTTAGTGCCGTCGATATCGATCACAGCTTCGCGGATCCCGGCATCATGACCGCGGACTTCCGTGAATTCGATCTTATCATATTCTTTACCGGTCAGCTTGAAGTAAACGGTACGAAGCGCCGCTTCCATCACACCACCGGTCACACCGAAAATCACACCGGCACCGGAGTAGTCGCCCATAATATCCTGATCCCAGTCTTCATCGGGCAGGCGGTTGTAAATGATACCGGAGCGTTTGATCATCTTCGCGAGTTCGCGGGTGGTGATAACAGCGTCTACATCTTCAATGCCGTTGACCTTGAGCTGTTCACGCTTGTTTTCAAACTTCTTCGCAATACAGGGCATAACGGAAACAACGAAGACATCCTTTGGATCATATCCATGCTGTTCAGCCCAGTAGGACTTGATGATGGCGCCCTGCATCTGGTGCGGGGATTTGCAGCTGGAAAGATGATCCAACAGATCGCCGTAGTTATATTCGGCATAATTGATCCAGCCCGGGGAGCAGGAGGTGATCATCGGCAGCACACCGTTGTTGGTCAGACGGTGCAGCAGTTCGGTGCCTTCTTCCATGATGGTCAGGTCTGCACCGAAATTGACATCGTAGATCTTTTCGAAACCCAGGCGGCGCAAGGCTGCGATCATCTTGCCGGTGGTCGGAGTGCCGATCTTGTAACCGAATTCTTCACCAATCGCGGCACGCACAGCCGGAGCTACCTGGCAGACAACATGTTTGCCTGCTTTCACAGCTTCATCAACCTTATCGATTTCAGATTTTTCCATCAGAGCGCCGGTCGGGCAGACATTGACACACTGACCGCACTGGATACAAGGAGAATTGGCAAAACTGCGGTTTTCAGCCGGAGAAACAATGGTCTTGAACCCACGATTTTCAAAACCGAGGATGCCGAGGCCGTGAGCATTGGAACAGCGAGCAATGCACCTTCCGCAGAGGATACACTTGGAGGTATCACGAACCAGCGCAGGAGCCAGTTCATCAAGTGTCGTTGCTGATTTCACGCCTTTATAAGCGTCTTCACGTGCACCGACGAGCTGTGCAACATGCAGCAGTTCACAGTGACCGTTCTTACCGCACTGCTGGCAGTTTACATTATGGTTGGACAAAAGCAGTTCAACGCTTCTTCTTCTGGCCTGAACAGACTTCGGATCAGAGATACGAATCTCCATTCCTTCGCTGATCGGGAAAACACAGCTTGCGACAAGTCCGCGGGCGCCGCCGCCGGTTGCAGCGACAAGGCAGACACGGCAGGATCCCTGGTTGCATTCACCATGATTAAAGGTGCACAGAGAGGGAATCTCATAGCCGCACTTTTTTGCAGCTTCAAGAACTGTAAGACCGGCTTCTACCTGGTAGGGCTGGCCTTCGATCTTAATATTTACTAATGACATGAATTTCCTCCCTCTTATTGTTTGCTGATCGCGCCGAACTTACAGGTAGCCATACAGGCACCGCACTTTACACAGGCAGTCGCATCGATCTTCATGGAAGCGAGCTTGTGCTTCGGAGCAATGTAATCCGTCCTTGTGATGCAGTTCGCCGGGCAGCCTTTTGCGCACATACCACAGCCAATACACTTTTCAGGATCGATCACATAGGACATCAGTTTCTTGCAGACATGAGCCGGGCATTTCTTGTCGACGATATGAGCGATATATTCGTCTTTGAAATGGGAAATCGTAGAGTTGATCGGATTTGCCGAAGTTTGTCCAAGCGCACACAGGGAATTTGTCTTCACGGTGTCGCTGAGCTCTTCCAGCTCTTCCAAATCATGCATGGTTCCTTTTCCTTCGCAAATGCGGGTCAGGATCTCCAGCATTCGTTTCGTACCGATACGGCAGGGAGTGCACTTACCGCAGGATTCGTCACAAATAAATTCCATATAGAATTTCGCGACGTCAACCATACAGTTGTCTTCATCCATAACGATGGCGCCACCGGACCCCATCATAGAGCCTTTGGCAACCAGGTTATCGAAGTCGATCGGTTCATCCAGATATTCTTCGGTCAGACAACCACCGGAAGGGCCGCCGGTCTGAATGGCTTTGAATTTCTTGTCATTCGGGATACCACCGCCGATATCATAAATCAGTTCACGTAGTGTGGTTCCCATCGGAACTTCGACCAGACCGACATTATTGACTTTGCCACCGAGCGCGAATACCTTTGTCCCCTTGGATTTTTCTGTACCAACGGAAGCAAATTCAGCAGCGCCGTTACGGAGAATATACGGAACACAGGCAAGGGTTTCCACATTGTTCACGCAGGTCGGTTTGTCCCACAGACCCTTGACAGCCGGGAACGGCGGACGCGGACGGGGCATACCACGTTTCCCCTGGATTGAGTTCAGCAGAGCTGTTTCTTCACCGCAGACAAAAGCACCGGCGCCAAGACGCAGGTGGCAGCGGAAGCTGAAGCCTGATCCAAAGATATTGTCACCGAGAAGACCCATTTCTTCGGCTTCCTTCATGGCAATGCGCAGACGCTTCACAGCGATCGGGTATTCAGCGCGGACATAGAAGTAACCGTTGTGGGCGCCGAAAGCATAACCGGCAATGACCATACCTTCAATGACAGCCAGCGGGTTACCTTCAAGGATGGAACGGTCCATGAACGCACCCGGGTCCCCTTCATCGCCGTTGCAGACGATATATTTGTCTTCGCTTTCTACGTTCTTCGCGAACTGCCATTTACGGCCGGTCGGGAACCCCGCACCGCCGCGGCCGCGAAGGCCGGAGGCCAGAACTTCGTCAATGACTTCCTGCGGATCCATGCTCAATGCACGGCGCAGCCCCTGGAAACCGCCCATACCGAGAGCTTCATTGATGTCTTCAGGATTAATGACACCACAGCCATGGAGGGCAATGCGTTTTTGTTTTTTGTAGAAGTTGATGTTATCCTGTTTGATGACCTTTTCATGTGTTGCAGGATCAACATAAAGCAGGCGTTCGACAACTTCACCGCCGATGATATCTTTCTCGACAATCTCTTCAACGTCTTCAATCTTGACCAAACGATAAAGTGTATCTTCCGGATAGATCTTCACGAACGGTCCCTGAGAGCAGAAACCGAAGCAGCCAACGAGATTGACAGTGGCTTTGTCGGCAACGCCGCGGGCAGCCAGAACTTCGTCAAATTTCGCTTTGATCTGATCAGAATGGCTGCTCAGACAACCGGTACCACCGCACAGGACGATATGGCGTTTGCCGTCAAGACCCTTGATCTTTTCATCGAGAGACTTGGTGCAGGATTCGATTTTCGCATTGAGAGCTTCAACAGATGTAATCTTCATGCCTCTGCTCCTTCCTTTGCCTTATATTCAGCAATGACAGCGGGAACCTTGTCAACGCTCATCTTGGGGTAAACAGTTCCGTTGATACTGACTGCCGGTGCAATACCGCAGGCGCCAATGCAGCGAAGTGCGTCAAGTGTAAAGAGACCATCTTCTGAAGTCTCACCCGGATTAATTTTGAGGATCTCCGAGAACTTGTCGATGACTTGCTGAGCGCCTTTAACGTAACAAGCAGTACCGAGGCAGCATCCAATGACATATTTGCCTTTGGGTGTTAAAGAGAAGAACGAATAGAAAGTTACAACACCATAAATTTCCGCAACAGAAATGTTCGTTTCTTTGGAAACGATTTCCTGCACTTCCAATGGAATGTAACCATATTCGTTCTGAATATCACTCAGGATCATCATGAGGGGTGTGTTCTCATTGTCATAGCGATGACAGATCTCAGTGATAGTCTGTACAGCACTTTCGCTTAGTTTGGCCATAAACACCATTTCTCCATTTCTTCTCATTTGTATCGGAAAAATTCCGATTTAACAAATATATTATACATCATTATTTACCCTTTTTTTGTATATCTTTATATTTAATTTCGGAAAAGGAAAGCATAATTTTAACAGGATATTCGTCATATTTAACATGAGTCTGCCGAATTTTCTCATTATTTATGAACAAATTACGAGAAAAACAACCTGTTTAATGTCATATTCATGAAATCAGTTATAATTTCAGCCTTCACAAAATTTCAATTCTCGTGTAAACTAAAGGAAGCCCTGGTGTGTTCGCGAGTCTGCAGCATACGTTTTGAGCCAACACCTTAGAAATCGGAGTTCTTCTCGATTCACTGATAATGCGATAGGCCCCGGCCAAGGCAGCGTTAGTGCGGGGAACACCATCCTGCGTCTTGCAGGTTCAAAAACAATGCAGATAACGGCACTTTGGGGTGTTTTTTATTTAATCGAGGATTTGATGAATCACTTCTGGGTCAACGCTTTTAATTTACCCAGCTTATCTATCCGTGACCATTTCCCGATGGTCTGATCTTCCTCAAGAAGTTTAATTGCAAGGCAGCGATACTCTTCAAACCGGTCTATATCTTTTGTTTTCAGACAGATTTTCATCGCTTTTTCTGCTGAAGCATAATCGCCGCTTTCAACAAGATCGCTGTAAATCTCCAATGCTTTCTCTGCATTGCCCCGGTCCAGCATTTTTGCAGCCAAGGCTCTTTTTTCACGAACCGTTAGCCCTTCTGTAGAGACCAGGCTCCCATCACTAAATAAATCCATATTATGCCGTCTGACAGCAGTCTCTGAAACAGAGTGTTCTTTCCACAGAGAAGGATCTGATTCCGCCTGAATAACCAGATCGTTGAAATAAAGCAGAAAAGCCGAAAGGCTTACCACATCGATCTGATTGTGATAAGCAACACCGGCAATGTGAGAAGCATCTCCGTCCCTCAGAAAATCGCGATAAAGTTCCGGAGCCAGATAACCTGGCACCTCCTCATCACCCCGCTGCAGTTTCAGTACATAGTGTTCGATGTTGGAAAGCGGAACAGTGCCGAGCGCTTGTTTCCAATATCGCCTGGTCAGCTTCAACAGATCACAATGGACGATCTCTTTGGTAAAATCCGGGAACATATGAAAATGAAGCCGGCTTTGAAGCATGGGTATGTCAAAACTTTTTCCGTTATAAGAAAGCAGGATCGGAAATTTGCTGAATATCAGCTCGGTCTGCCGCAAAAAAGCCCCTTCCGAGCTTAGATCAGGTAAAATCAGCTGATCAACAACATATTGATCGTTCTCAAAATAACCAAGCCCCAGCATAAAAATAAAACTGCCGCTTCCGTTCGAAAGCCCTGACGTTTCCGTATCAAAAGCCAATGTATCTCTTTTGTCCGAAAGCTGCATCTCTACCATGGAATCAAACAATGGTGATGACTTCAATTCCCCGGTCATTGCAACACGTCCATGCTTCTGTGAAAGCGGTTGTGTGAGCCTGTTGATAAAACATAGACCGTGATCATTTTCGACAACAATGCCGTTCGGAAAAGTTTTGAGCAATGAATCCATCTGATCGGATGGCTTTTTTTCCTGCTGCTTCGGACCTTCCGGCATACCTTTTGAAACGCCGAGAGCCTTCAACCGGGAAAGGATATCACTCATTCCGTCCCCCGCTGATACCGCGGCTGATCGCCAGTGCCTCCGCTTTTCCTCCAAGCCCGTTTTCTCCGGACGCACCAACACATCCGGGACAGCCGTCAGAACAGGAACAGTTTCGAATCAAGCTGATAACCGCATCATTGATTTCCTCACAACGTTCAGCAATTGCCTGAGTCAGACCGATCCCACCCGGCGTGTTCTCATAAAAAAATATCGCCGGTCTGCCCTGAAAATCAGCACAATCCTGTTCAACGGAAACATTGAGATCACCGGGATCGCATTCTATAAACAAAGCTGCCAACTGATGAAAAGCAGCCGCATATCCTGCCAGACCGCTTCGGATCAAAACATTTTGTTCAATGCGATGATGGCAATCCGGACACAGCGTCACCAGATTTTCCGGCGCATTGGCTTTCGCTTTATCTGAGAATGTTCGAAAAGGCTGAATATGATGTACATGAAGAGAAGAAACAGAGTTTTTTGTATGGCAGAGTGTACATTCATAATGATCTCTTTCCAGAACCGATTTACGAATACGATCCCAGTCCGGTCCATAATCATTCCTGTCCGAGCGCCACATCAAAGAATCACGCAGCTCAGCACGCAGTTCTTCTTTCAACACGATTGCACAGGCCTTCGTCTCAAGGATCTCCTCAGGCATATCCAGAGGATTCACTTCCAAAACCTGCCGTGTTTCGTTGTCTGTCTTTTTATAACTGACGACCCTGTTCTTTACCGTCACTTCAGCTGTGATGATTTCCGATCCGGGCTCATCTTTTTTATCAAGGATTTCATTGACGGTCAGATGTGATTCAGACTGTGCTTCTGTCGAATAATTTACGCTGCAGCGCTTTGCATGCGCAATATTCTCCTGAAGGTCCAGGTCTTTGATCAGGTACGAAACACCGTTATGGTAATAAACAGCTCCGGGATGGATCATCCAGTAGGAAGATGAGCGGTCAACTTCGCCAATGAGTTCCGGTTTATCCAATCCCTCTGCCATGATGCTGATTCGATGCAGTCCGGCATTTCTCAAAGAGACCGTGGATTGTGGAAGCCCGCTTTCAAGCCAGTAATAATGGTCACCGCTGAAGCGGGCAATTCCCTGTGCGACAAAATAATTCAGCAGTTCCTGCGTTTCCTCAAGAGATAAACTGCCATAACGTTCATTGACCGAGAACGGGATTTCATACAAAGCGCATTGCAGATGCTGCAGCAAAATCAGCAAATTATCCGGATCGATCAGCACCGGCTCAATGCGCTTTTCAAGCAAAAATTCCGGATGTGTCACGATATATTGATCCGTCGGTGTCTGAGAACCAATCAGTACAAAACGGGAATTACCGCTTCTCCGCCCGGCACGTCCCTGCCGCTGCATCAGTGCAGAGACAGATCCCGGGTAACCGATGGAAATCACCGTATCGATTCCTCCGATATCCATTCCCAATTCCAGTGCATTGGTAGCGGCAATACAGCGCGTCTCTCCGGATTTCAAACCAGCTTCAATCGCCCGGCGCTCTCTGGTAAGATATCCGGATCGGTAACCGGATGCATCGACTTTATAGTCTCTCAGCCTGCGAACAGTGAACTCAACAGACTGGCGAGACTGGCAGAAAAGCAGTATCTGCCGGTTAGTTTTAAGAAGCTGCTCTGCGGTTTTTGCCGCGGTTGAAATAGCTCCGGCCCGAAGCTGAAACTCCTCATCAATGACCGGCGGATTCAAAAACACAACTTCACGCTCTCCATGCCCGGAGTTATCTTCGTTGATCAGTGTGAATTTTTCATCCGTGAGTTTTTGAGCCAACTCTTTTCCATTGGAAAGCGTGGCACTGCAAAAGATGAAGCGCGGGTCCGCAAGATAGTGGTTTGCACTCCGTTTGATACGCCTCATCACATTGGACACATGAGAACCAAACACACCCTTGTAGATATGGATCTCATCCAGAACGATCCATTTAAGATGAGACAGGAATTCAGCCCAGGCTGGATGATAAGGCAAAATGCCCATGTGCAGCATATCCGGATTCGTCAGAATGACGCGAGCCCGTGAACGTATAAGATTCCGATGTGCTTTCGAAGTATCTCCGTCATAGACTGCAATCTTATCAGCCAGTTCCGGGATCAGAGCGGTCAGGCTGCGGTGCTGGTCCTGCGTCAGCGCTTTGGTAGGAAAGACAAGGATCGCAGTCGCATTCTCGTCCGAAAGCAGCATCTCGATAAGCGGTATCTGGTAGCAAAGACTCTTCCCGCTGGATGTTCCGGTGGATATCACCACGTTTTCGCCATTGTAGACTGATTCGATTGCTTTCCGCTGATGAGCATAAAGCAGATGAATATTTTGAGCAGAAAGCAGGGAAATGGTTTTATCATTAAGCCACACAGGAAGCGGAACATACACAGCATCCTTGTGCGGCTGCGTTTCAGAATAGGTGATTTCACCGAATTTTGTCAGCGGATTCTTCGACTCCATTTTCATAACTCTAAGTAATTATAAAACGAAAGGAATAGTTTGGTCTTATTGTTTCCGGTTTACTGAAACTTTTTCCTTCTATATTCAGTATAATAAATAAAGGACAACAAAGGAGAAAACCACATGAACAACAAAAACCTGATCAACATTCTCTTATTCATCACCCTGCTTATCTCTGCATCAGCAGCTGCCGGAGACGGTCTGGCGCCTGTACAAAACCAGCAATCATACCCAATACCACAGCTATATCCCGTTGGGAAGGCTCCGGCTCCGGGTTACACCCCGCAGCAATATAATTACCAGCCGCAGTCCCAACCGTACAACTATCAACCGCAGCAATATAATTATAATTTCCAGCAGCCATATTATTATCCGTACCAACAGCCGAGCCAGCCTCAGCAGCAGTATTATTATTCACCCCAATATTATAATAATACACAGCCGATCTATGACCCTGTTTCCGGACTTTATTTTTACACGATCAACGAGCAGCAGCAATATTCCTATCCGTCTCAGCCAACCTATCCCTATGGCAATGACAGCAATGTGATCGTCGCTAAAAACTGGAAACCAAACGGATCAGTGGACCTCACCTGGACGATCCGTAACATGACACGCGAGGATTGGGGACGCTCCAATGTCGACATCAAGTGCATCAGCGGCTGCCACCTGCTGACCGATCCCAGCCGCACGCTCTGGGATATCCCGCATACCGTAAACCGGAACAACCAACTCACATTTACGGTCAACATCTGGCAGCCAATGTACGGGGAAACAATGACATTCGCCATGGTTGCCGGATCCAAAACACTTTATACCTTCAATGTCAATCCGAATTAAGAACGGCATATCTCCTTTTGCGTTTTTTACAGAGGCGGGACCACGATCCGTCTCTTTTTTTTCAAAAAGCTCTGAGTGATGCCATACAACGATTTTTGATGTATAATGGAATCAATCTTTGCAGCAGCAAATCATCTGCCGAAAGGTATGTTTTATGAAAAATAGACTCTTCTTACTTTGGATTGTTGTCATTTTTATAGTGTCTGTTTCAGGATCTTTTGCTGAAGATCTCGTTTATGAAGATTACGTCTATGCGATTCTTTCTGACGGTACTGCTGAAATTACCGGCTATACAGGAGAAGAAACTTATCTCACAATACCCGAACGGGTAAATGAAGATATTCCTGTTTCATCCATCGGCAGCAGCGTTTTTGCCTACAATGACAGCCTTGAGACGGTTATTGTCCCGGAAGGCATCGTCTCGATTGGCGATCACAGCTTCGCAGAATGTACAGCTCTTGAAAGCGTAAGTCTCCCTGAAAGTCTTCAGTGGCTCGGTGACCTGGTGTTTCAAGGCGACATAAAACTCAGCGAAATCACACTGCCTGCAAACCTGGTCCGGATCGGTATGAACCCTTTTGACCGCTGTGACTCACTGGAAGCCTTTGAAATCTCAGAAGACAACATCTATTATCTGACCGAGGAAGGTATCCTGTATGACCGGAAAGCCAACGCACTGCTTGCCTACCCGGCGGGGAAAGCCGATACCAACTATTCCGTTCCGGAATGGGTAACCGATATCTCCGCAGCTGCTTTTTCCGAAAACGGGTTTATTACAGAAATCACTCTTCACGAAAACATCACTGCCATGGAAGGGAACCCGTTTTGCGGTTGCCAGAACCTGAAAGCCATTGCCATTTCAGCGCTCAACCTCGATTTTGAGATCAGGAACAACACGCTGATAAACCGACAAAAGAAGGAATTAATCGCCTGGCTGTGGGGCTCTGACAATGATTCCTATTCTGTTCCCTCCGGCATCAGATCAATCGGCAATGAAGCATTTTATAAGCATAAGGAATTGCAAAAAATCAACTTACCTGAGACACTTGTTTACATCGGTGATGCCGCCTTTGCCGAAAGCGGCCTCATCACCGTCAAAATCCCGAACAACGTTGTTTCTATTGGTTCCAACGCTTTCAGCGGTTGTGAAGCGCTGGAAACTGTCACCCTGCCATCCAATCTGTCCCAAATCGAAAGATACACGTTTTCAAGATGTTCAAACCTGAAAGACATTCAGTTTCCCAAAACGGTGAACGTCATCGGAGAAGGAGCATTTTATAACTGCGTATCTCTGACAGAACTGGAATTGCCTGAGAACCTTTATGTCATAGGCGATTATGCGTTTCTCTCCTGTACCGCCCTTACCACAGTGGATTTTCCCGAACGTCTATTTTCGATAGGGAGAGGAGCTTTTTATGGCTCCGAGAACCTGACTGCCACTGTGGCGCCGGGTTCACTTGCCGAAGAATGGGCTATCCAAAGCCAGGTTCCTTTTATCCACAAAAATGTCACCTATGTGACCACTGAATCTATCTGAACGGTATTTTTCAGAAGAAGGTACATGAGCGCCTGGTACAGTCGTACCGGAGATTGCGTACGCTGTATCAGAGTTGCCAATGTACCTGAATAACAGGAAAAATGTCACAGGAAGGTGCCGGTAATGCTTTCCGGGCATCTTTTTATCTCCTCCGGAGTGCCGACAGCGACGATCCTGCCGCCTTCTTCTCCACCGCCCGGTCCCATATCGATAATGTAGTCGGCGTTCCGGATCACGTCCAGGTCATGTTCGATCACGATCACTGAAGCGCCATTCCCCAATAATGTATCGAACACAGCGAGAAGTGTTTCTACATCCAGCGGATGGAGCCCAATCGTCGGTTCATCAAAAATAAACACGGAATCTTTCTGGAGTTTACCCATTTCACTTGCCAGCTTCAACCGTTGCGCCTCCCCACCGGAAAGGCTGGGTGTCTCTTCACCCAATGTCAGGTATCCAAGACCAAGCTTCTGCAGCACCTCAAGACGCGGAGACACAGTTTTCATGTCCGCACAGAAATCCAGTGCGCTTTTGATATCCATAGCCATCAATTCCGGTAAAGAAAGTTCATGTCCGCTTTTATTCTTATGTCTGATAGCATAAGCTGCCTTTGCATACCGCGACCCTCGGCATTCCGGGCAGGGAATGTCCACATCCGGTAAAAATTGAACATCCAGACTGATGGACCCGGTCCCGTCACAAACCGGACAGCGCAGATTCCCGGTGTTGTAGGAAAAATCTCCGGCCTTAAACCTTCGTTCCTTTGCATCCTGTGTCCGTGCGTATATTTTGCGCAGCTCATCATGCACGTTGGCATAGGTGGCCACTGTTGAACGGACGTTAATACCGATCGGGGTTGCATCGATCAATTTCACATGAGCTATGCCCTGTGCCTCGATCCCGCTCACATGGTCGGGCATCTTTTTCCCCTGTGTCAGGGCTTCCAACGCAGGTACCAGGCTTTCCAGAATCATCGTCGTTTTCCCGGACCCTGAAACACCTGTCACTACGGTCAGTTTTCCTTTTGGAATCGCTACATCCAACGGTTTTACGGTATGAATCTGAGATGTTTGCATACGGATCGAACCCACAGCGAATAAATCTTCAGGAGCACAGTCTGCCATCATCCGCTTCACTGGTCTGTCAGCCAGAAAAGGTCCGATTTTCGAGCAGGAATTCGCAATGATCTGAGCTACTGTTCCTTCTGCGATCACGCTCCCACCGTCAGCCCCGGCCAGTGGTCCCATCTCAATGATCCAGTCAGATTCCTTCAGAATCTGCGGATCATGGTCAACCAACAGCACCGAGTTGCCATCTGCCACCAGGTCATGCATCACACCATTCAGCCCCGTTATGTTGGCCGGATGCAGCCCGATGGATGGCTCATCAAGAACGTACAAAACACCGGTCGTACGATTGCGGACAGAACGGGCCAGCTGCATTCGCTGACGTTCTCCTGTTGAAAGGGTTGAGGCAGCACGGTCAAGGGAAAGATAAGAAAGTCCCAGGTCCATCAGCCGACGGGCTGCGGTAAAGAAAGATTCGCAGATGCTTTTCGCCATTGGGCTCATCTCTTCCGGAAGTGAATCCGGAACAGCTTCCACCCATTTCACCAATTCACCTAGGGAAAGTTTGCATACTTCATCCAGAGAAGCACCTTGTATCTGTGGCTGTCTGGCACGCTCGGAAAGACGGGTACCGTGACATTCAGGACAAAGCTCTTCCTTGAGGAACTTCTCGACCCGCTTCATACCGGTTTCATCCTTCACCTTGGATAGAGCATTTTCCACCGTATAGATCGCATTAAAATAGGTGAAATCCAATTCAGCAGCACCACCGCTGGTTTTATTCTGAATAAACATGTGATGTTTGACCGGCGGTCCATAAAAAACCAGTTCCCTTTCTTTCGGGGTCAGTTCTTTGAAAGGCACATCAGTTCGTACACCGAGCTCCCGGGCAATATCTTTCATCAACGACCACATCAGCGTCTGCCATGGAAGGACAGCTCCTTCGTCGATTGTCAGTCTTTCATCCGGGACCAAAGTGGATTCATCTACAATCCGCACGATCCCGGTTCCTCCGCAGTGTTCACAGGCACCCTGGCTGTTGAAAGCAAGCTCTTCCGCACCGGGTGCGTAAAAATGTTCACCGCATACCGGGCAGACAAGCTCCCGTTCTGCTGCCACATTCAGCGTTGGCTCCAAACGATGTCCGTTTGGACAAACATGATGGGCAAGCCGTGAAAACATCAGCCGCAGGCTGTTCAGCAGCTCCGTACCGGTACCGAATGTCGAACGTATTCCCGGAACACCGGGACGCTGATGCAGCGCAAGCGCAGCCGGAACATAAAGCACATCGTCCACATCGGCTTTCGCCGCCTGTGTCATTCGTCGGCGGGTATAGGTGGAAAGTGATTCCAGATAGCGGCGGGATCCTTCAGCGTAAAGAACGCCCAACGCCAGAGAAGATTTACCGGAACCGGAGACGCCGGCAATTCCGACGATTTGATTCAACGGAACATCTACATCGATATTTTTCAGGTTATGGACCCGTGCCCCGCGTATTTCGATTTTTTCCGGCATAAACTGTCCTTTCTGCTGCTGCATCGAATGCTATAAAACAATGAAACGGCATGACCGAAATCATGCCGTTTCAAATTATAACCTTCTTTTAAGGGTCGTCTTATTTGACAGTGATGCGTCCCTGCGGTTCAGCATAGGCGCTCAGATCGCCATCAAGGGAAACGATGTAATTTACAACGACCTGATAGTCCGGAACACCCGGATCCAGAACGACTTCATCACCCTGGAACATGGTGGTACCATCACCACCATCGCGCAGCATATAGTCATGAGAAGCCACAAGGTAGATAGCGGTCGGATCAAGCGCAACCCATTCACCGTTCTTTTCAACTTCCACGTTGGTCACGCGGCGCGGAGCATCTTCGATAAAACCGAAGAACATGCCATTGGCATCAGCGACTGCCGGGGATTCGATAGACGTATCGATTGTATAGCGCAGGCCGGAGACCTGGAGGAAGCCGCCCAGTTCACCGTTAGCATTGCCGTCAACTGTCTTGTATTCAGCCTGCGTATTGCGGGAAGTCCATTCCAGCGCATCGAGGATCTGCTGACCATTTGCCCGGACCGCAAAGAGCTGGTTGCCGAACGGATGACAGGCTTTGATGTCAGCGAAGGTCAGGTCGCCGGCAGCAAGGTTGGCACGGATGCCGCCGCCGTTGGCGAAAGCAATATCTGCTTTGGTCGCATAGCGATAAGCATCGGCGACGAGATCGCCGAGGTTGGTTTCACGGGAGCGGACCATGCGGATCCCGTCCTGATCAGTGATCCACAGGTCAACATTCGAGGAAGCCATGACTTCATTGATGATATCTTCATAATCAGCAGTGATTACAGCCTCTGCGAGATCGAATCCAGCGCTGCGCGGCAGGGTACCGTTAACAATCGTAGTGGTGATGACACCGGTATCGGCGATGTTCAAAACACCGATATATTGAAGTTTGGTGCCGGTGGAGGACAGCGGAACCAGGTAACCTTCATCATTCGGAACCATCATAGACGGAATCACAGAATGAGAGTGTCCATCCAGACAGGCGTCAATGCCATGAGTATTTTCAATGACATCGATGGAACGGTACGGGGTCGCATCATCTTCAATACCCAGGTGAGCAAGAAGAATGACATAATCGGCGCCTTCTGCCCGTGCTTTATCAACAGAATCCTGAACCATTCCGTAAAGGATATCTCCATTCTCGCCCTGACCGAAGTCATAAACAAATTTACCATTTTCCTGGAAGAAGGTCGGTGTGGAAGTAGCAATGCTCAGCGGAGTTGTAGCGCCGACGAAACCGACTTTCACCTTACCGAAATCGTGGACAACATAAGGCTTCGCAAAGGCAAGTTTATTACCTTCTGTACCGGTGTAATTGATGTTGCAGGTGACATAAGGAAAATCAGCTTCTTCAGCCAATTCCGCAAGTCGGTCCATACCATAGTCAAATTCATGATTGCCAAAGATAGCGTAATCATAGCCAACGGCGTTCATCAAATCAATGACCAATTCACCTTCGGAAACAGCACCGATCACATCGCCCTGGATAGAGTCACCGTTGTCGACAAGCAAGACATTCGGAGTAATGGTTTCATAGAATTCCTTAAGTGCAGCAACGGAACTGTAAGTGAGGTTATCTTCGTAACCGCAGTGTACGTCGTTTGTGAAAAGTACAACGATATCCTCTGCATAAACACCGCAGAAGGAGGCAAGCATAAGCACTGCCATGACAATACAGATCAAACTTTTCTTCATATAAACTCCTTTCGGTTTTTATTAATTATACCTATTTTCTCCTATCTGAAAAGAGTTTTTTTAATTCGAATCAGGGAAAAGGCTGTTTTTCGCTGTATATGGGGTACAATAATGTAGGATTACGAACGAATGATTTTGGAGGAATACCATGAGAGTTTTAATCACAGGCGCAGCCGGTTTTCTCGGTTCACACTTATGCGAATTATTTTTGAGCAGAGGCCATCAGGTCGTAGGGATGGATAATTTCATCACCGGGCATACCAGGAACCTTGCGCATCTTGCCTCCAATCCAGATTTTTCTTTCATACGTCATGATGTCTCGAATTTCATCTTTGTCCCCGGCCACGTGGACGCGGTGCTCCATTTTGCCTCTCCGGCCAGTCCGAACCCTGCTTCTCCATATGGATATACGAATCTTCCGATCCAAACAATGAAGGCAGGAGCCTTGGGAACGCATAATGCTTTGGGTGTTGCGCGGGCAAACCATGCCCGATTTCTTCTGGCATCCACCAGTGAAATTTACGGGGATCCGCAGGTACATCCCCAGCGCGAAGACTATTGGGGACATGTGGATCCCAACGGAGAAAGGTCTGTTTATGATGAAGCCAAGCGTTTTGCCGAAGCATTGACGATGGCATACCATCGTTTTCACGGTGTCGAGACCCGTATCGTCCGCATTTTCAACACCTATGGTCCGCGCATGGACCTGAACGACGGCCGGGTCGTCCCGAATTTTCTCAAACAAGCGATCCGGCAGGAACCGCTTACCGTTTACGGAGACGGTCAGCAAACCCGCAGCTTCTGCTACGTCAGCGACCTGATCGAAGGAATCTACCGTCTGCTGATGTCCGATGAATGCAGCCCGGTCAACATCGGCAATCCGACCGAAAACACCGTCATGGAGCTGGCTGAAGAAATCAACCGCATCACCGGAAACCCGGCGGGAATCATTGTAAAGAAAGAACTGCGGCTTGGGCATGATCCCCAGCGGCGGCGTCCTGACATCACCCGGGCAAAGACCATCCTTGGCTGGGAGCCGAAAGTCAGCCTTGCAGAAGGCATTAAAAACACGATTCCTTATTTTGAAGAAAGAATGCAGGAAGATGCTTAAGTTTCTCAAAAACCCGGCAGAACGAACTCGTTTCCTGAAATTTTGTGTTGTTGGTGTGATCGGCTTTGTTGTCGATTTTGGAATCATGAACCTGATCCTGCATTTCACCGGCAATGCCAGGCTGGCTTCCACTGTTTCGTTTATTGCCGCGGTTATCAGTAATTTTATCTGGAACCGTTATTGGACTTATCCTGACTCCCGGGAAAAGCCTTTGATGCAGCAGCTCGGTCAGTTCTTTTTGATCAACGTCATCGGGCTTGGCATCCGCTACCTGCTGTTCCTGACCATTGACCAGCCGATCATCACACTCGCGGAGCGTATTCTGCCGGCAGATTTCTTCATCAAGCCGGATGTAGTCGGGCACAACATCACCATGATCATCGCAGTCTTTATCGTCATGATGTGGAATTTTTTCGCCAACCGTCTGTGGACTTATAATGATGTAAAATAAGGATTCAGGCTACAGGATTCAGAATTCAGGTATTAGGTATGGCAAATCCGAGAATTATCGCAGGAAGCAGAAAAGGGATGCGGCTCAACGCTGTTCCGGGAGACAGCACCCGGCCGGTGACCGATCGGGTCAAAGAAGCCGTATTTAACATCATCGGACCTGATGTTGTTGATGCATCGATGTTTGATCTGTTCGGCGGTACAGGCTCTATCGGACTGGAAGCGCTGAGCCGCGGAGCGTCCTACGTCCGGTTCAGTGATGCCAACCGCAGTGCATACAACACACTGGTCTCCAACATCAAACTGACCCGTTTCGAAAAACAGGCAAAGGCCTATTTCGGAGATATATTCAACATCCTCAGAGGAATTCCGGACAGAGAGTTTGAATATATATATGTGGCTCCGCCACAGTATAAAGAGATGTGGAAACGAATCATGTTTCTGCTCGACAAAAACGACGGCTGGCTGACGGATGACGGATGGATCATCGTTCAGATCCATCCCATCGAACGGGAAGACCTGGAACTCGAAAGCTTTGAACTTTTTGACGAACGGAAATACGGTTCCACGACACTGCTTTTTTATTGCAGAAAAGAAGAAAACACTTCCGAACTACATTCAGAAGAAGAGGACAGGCAGAAATCGGACTGAAAGATTTCCTTCATCAACGTCAAAAAACCGGCAGGTGATTTCTGCACTTTTTCATTTATACAAATTTTATTCCCGGGATTCTGCAAAATTATCTGCAGTTTCCCTGACCACATAGGTAGGCCGTTCACTGGAGCGTTCATAAACCCGGGCCAGATATTCTCCGATGATACCCAAAGTAAACAACTGCACACCGGCAAATATGGAGATAATGGAAGCCAAAAACGGGAAACCGGGTGTTGAGCCCTGCGTCAGGGTGACAACCAGCACATAAATCAAAATTCCCAAGCCAAACAGCATGAAAATAAAACCGATCAGGCTCGCGATCCGCAGCGGAACCGTACTGTAACCGGTCATGATCAGTAAACTGGCTTTCACCAGTCTGGCTAAAGAATAATTGGACTTTCCAATCTCTCTTTTATCCTCTTCCACATAGACATGGCTGAACTTTTTCGTTCCCCAGGTCAGCAGCGGATCAACATAGACCTCCGGGCTGCTGTAACTTGCAAACGCATCACGTAAATCGGTACGGAACATGCGGAAGGCTCCCATCTCCCGGATGCGCATTCCCATGATTTTTCCCAAAACGATCTTTGTCATTCTCGAACCGAGATTCCGCCACCAGGAATGGGGCATCTTTTTCGGAACGGCATACACCACATCAAAACCTTTATTGAACTCTTCCAGCAACAGCGGAAGCTGCTCCGGCGGATGCTGCAAATCATCGTCCATCGTGATGCAAATCTCATAGCGGGCAGCCCGGATACCGCACAGGGTTGCATTATGCTGTCCGTAATTTCGTGCCAGATGCATGGTACGAATGATCTCAGGATGCGCACTCTGAAGCGACTTCAGTACGTTCCAGCTGTCATCATCACTGCAATCATCAACCAGAATGATCTCATATTCCGAAAATAACTTCGGCAATTCCTTCAGAAGCCGGTCTGTGAGCAGAATGATCGTATCTGCTCCGTTATATACCGGAATGATCACAGACGCATTTTGCTTTGGTAAAGTCTCGTTTGTCATAATCAGTTTCTGTCCATTGCGCAGCCGACATTGTTCATCGCTGCGATCAGTTCATAAACATTTACATCCTCTTTCGGAGGATGATTTTCAATCCATGTATGGATATAAGAGCACAAAATCGGATCCAGATACTTTCCTTCCGAATGGATTCGTTTGAACATCGTCATCGCATCATCCCAGCGATCTACATTAATATATGCTTCTGTAAAGACAAAATATTCCGAAGCCTCCCGGGCTTTCATCTTTGGCAGCACTTCATCGCCAATCTCAGTTATAGCATCCCAATTTTCCGTCTGTCTTGCAAGGTCCGCCTTCTGGAAATAATAACACCAATCCTGCTGAATCGGCTCTCTGAACACCTCATCAAACAAAAAAGTCTGACTTTCTCCGTTCGGAATGATTCGGCCTTTCGGATCAGACAAATCCATGAAGCTTTTATAACTGTCAGGGAAGATGTTCAGATTTTTATGCTGCTCAGGGTCGATAATTCTCAAACATGCAGGCGGAGCATAGTGAAAGACAACAACCTGATCATAAGGCGCTGAGAACATCGTTCCGCGAAAATCCTGGTAAATCATTCCTGCATCAATATAATTCTCAACCGTCCCGAAACGGGAACTGAACAGATCCAGGCTGTAAGGCAGAGTTTCCATATCCTGCTCTGGTTTCAATGCCAGATTCACCAGACCGGTAAGGGAATTATCAGATTCATAAGTCAGCGGATTATCATCTGTCAACAGTATCGTATTCGGTTCAAGTGAGGGAATACGGGTCACCAGCTGAGCAGCGAAATCTTTCTGCATATTCCAATCCTTGCGGTAACTGTTGGCATTCAGGATATGTCCTCCCATAGCCATCGCAGCAAACAGGGATAAAACAAGAATTTTCTGCCAACGTGTCCTTATGAAGAAGGAAACCATCCCGACAAGGAAAACCGCACTTCCAAACATGAAAGCAAGCAAAAACCGGTCATAGGGGTAGGATAGTCGAACAGGCAGCGTCGTCACCCAATAGGGCAGGCCGGGACAGATCACCATAAAAGCGCCCAATCCCATCGCGGTCAGGCACCAGGTAATGGAATCTTTCTTTTCATCATTCGACTTTCCCGTTTTCTGAGTTTCCGGTCGATAAAACCAGCCGGTGAGTAAAATCACCGCGAAGCTCAAAAGGACAACTACCCAGAACAGTTTTCCGGAAGCCGTCTCATAATCAACATGGTTCGGAAAACTGAAAAATTCCGTCCAGGCGCCCCAGGTTGCCGTATATGCATCTTCAATGATACGCACAAACAGATCAAAAATCGTTTTCAGCGGTTTGGCTGAAAGCTGCTCCAACAAGACCGGCTGGTAGCTCGGAAATTGGAAGATGAACACCCTCCAAAACATGAACACGCCCAGAACACCGATATAAGGCAGCCATTGTAAAAAGACTTTCAGAACTTTCTTCCAAAATGAAAGATCGCGAAAACCAGCTTCCCGTGCCAGGAAAATCCAGATGAAGAATCCGCGGCTGATCTCCAAACCGGTATAATATTCCGTTGAGATCGTACAAAAGGTGAAAAGCAGAACAGACGGAACTGTCCAAAGGAGCCATCCTCGTTTCGTCCTGCTTCCGATAGCCTTCAGCATCATGCCATAGGAAAGCACATAGGCCAGCAGCAAAAAAAACGCATTCAGCCAGACATAGACAATAGGCATCTGTTTGAAGCCGGGATAAACCGCCAGAAGCAGGCTGATCCAGAAGACTTCCATCTTTCTCTCAGGCCAAAGCTGCCGGATCGTCCACCAAAAAGCCAATGTGATCAGCCAGCGCAAAAACACCGTGATGATCTGCCATTCGAGAGGATGATTACTTAAAAACGTTGCAGTTAATTGATATAAATAGCCAAGAAAAGGCCGATCCGAATCAAAAGCAGTACGAAAGCCTTCAGCGCCTTTCGTGATTTTGAACCAAAGCATCGGCCAGTCATCCCAATAAAACCCCATCTGTGCGGCTAACGGTATATAGGCAGCCAGTGTAAAAATCAGCAGCAGCCAGGGGACATGTTTTTCATTGAGATGTAATCCGATTTTCTTTTCACACATAATTCTCGTAACTGACGAAACCATGAATCAGTCTTCCCGATTCCGGTTTCAAGAATAACAGAGCCTTCCCGTGTGTCTCCTATTAAACGGCTTTCAAACACACAAATCTCAATTATGATTATAATAGACGCATGAGCAAGTCTAAGAAAAAACATTATTTTTTTAGCGATAAGAAGGCCTGGAAACAGATTTTGGAAGTCTTCTGCGGCTCCCGAATGATCTTATTGATGACAGCCTGGTTTTCCACCTATTATCAGGGAAACGTGATTTATCAGCGTTATCTTGATCAGGGGTATTTCCTTTCTCCGAAATGGCTGATCGACATCTGGTGCAGATGGGACAGCGAATGGCAGCTCTCGATCGTCAAATGGGGATATGTCGCATCAGAAGATATCAGCAGCGCCTACTCCAACCTGGCTTTTTTCCCTCTCTACCCTTATCTTGTCCGACTGCTTACATTCTGGCTTCCGGATCGGCTTCAAACTGAAAGTGTTTACCTGCTGGTTGGGCTGTTGATTTCCAATCTCTGCCTGCTGCTGGCATTATACGGTTTGATAAAACTGACAGAAAAGCTTTTTTCTTCACAAACCTCTTCTCTGATCACCATGCTGATGCTGAGCCTTCCCTGCGCCTTTTATTTCAGCGCCTTTTACGGAGAAAGCCTGTTTCTCTGCCTGATCGTTTATACATTGATCCTCGCAGAAAATGAGCAGTGGCACTGGAGCGCGCTCTGTGCAGCCGGCGCTGCACTCTGCCGTCCGCACGGCGTTCTTATCCTGATTCCGATCATAATCATCTACATGACGAAACGGAAATGGAATTTCCGTCAGATCGGCGCTGCCTGGCTCTGGTATCTGCTGGTCCCCGCAGCAATCTGTGGATATTTCTTCGGGTTATACCGCCTCACCGGGGACTTTTTTGCCTTCTTCAAAGCACAGTCATCCTGGGGAAGGAGCCTGACCGACACATCCGCTTTTGCAGAATATTTTGAACCCCTGCAAACCAGGCATAATCGACCAACGACCATCGATCTGGCAATGATTTGCACATCGCTGGTTCTCAGCATATGGATGATCATACGCTCACCCCATAAAGCCTATGGGATTTATGCGCTTGCATGTACACTTATCCTGATCGGAACCGGAAACCTGTTTTCCATGATGCGCTATACTACCGTTATTTTCCCCATCTGGATGTTTTTGGCCGATATACTGAAAAACAACAAAAAGATCTTCGGCTTTCTCTGCGCGTTGTTTTTATCCCTGCAGGTGTTATTATTCTGTGGATGGATCAATTACTATTGGATCGCATGAACGGATATTTCATAACCAATGAGGAATAAATCAGCGCTGCTTTACTTGCCTGTTCTTTGTACCGCTCTCTGGTCAATGGCACGCCTGGCCGGGTTTCCCGGTGGGCTTCACCTGACAGGCACTCGTTTGCTGTTCATGGTGCTGATCATGAGTGCTTGTCTCGCCTGGTTGCTGCTTTTCCGTAACCAGGGAAAATTATCAGAGAACAAAGCTGCCTTCTCCATTCTGTTTCATTCGAGCCTGCTTTTCACAGTCATATCTCTTCTACTCCTTCTCAACTTCTCTTATTTGAAGGAGAAGGACGGGATTCTGTACAGCATCGGTGCATTGATTCAACAGTCACAGCCTTTTTTGGTTTTCATGATCGTGTACTGCGTCTGTACAGTATGGCTGATCATCAGTACAAAACGGAGAGCCGGCACCTTTTCTTTTCGGAAACTGGTTTTCGCCAACACATTAATTCCGGAAGCGGTCATGCTTTTTCTGGCCTGCATGCTCGTGTTCGGAGCATTCATTCCATTGCGGGATAACTACTACCCCTCTCATGATTCTGCCATTTTCACCTACTTCGGGCAGCAGATCCTTCGCGGGAAAATGCCCTATACCGAACTCTGGGATCACAAACCGCCCCTTATTTTTTACTTTGACGCATTGGGACTGAAGATCGCCAATGGCTCCATGGTTGGCATCTGGCTGTTGGAATTTATCCTGTTTTATCTCGGCTCATTGATCCTTTTGAGACTGTTGAAACAGCGCTTTCCGAAATGGATCTCTGTTATTGTCCTGTCGTTAGGGATGCTCCATTATGTCCGAGTGCTTGATTTCGGGAATTACACCGAAGAGCTCTCGCTGTTTTTTGTGATATGCGCTCTCGGCCTTTATTTTTCTCGTTCCAGGGAACAAAACCCGTTTCTTTTCGGACTGCTGAACGGTCTGCTCTGCGGACTGGCTTTCACAAGCAAACAAAATACGATCGGATGCTGGGCAGCGCTTTTCTTTTTGACACTGACAGGGCTGACAGCACGCAAAAAAAAGGATATCATAAAAAGGGCTGCAGCATATTGGTCACTGACCGCACTTGGCTTTCTGCTCATCAATACGGGATGGGCGCTGTACTTTGCGTCACACAACGCGCTTGAAGCCTATTGGGACGTTGCCTTCCGTTTCAACTTTATCTATTCAGACCGCAGCGCCGACAGCCGACTGGCATGTGCGCTGACAACGCTGACGTTCCTCCCTTCCGTCAGTCCGTTTCTTTTGCTGGGATTTCTCAGCTGGATTCCTGCATGCGGCGCCCTTATCAAATCTGCAAAAGACTTCTTACAGAAAAATGGACTTACCGCCTGGGCTGTCCTCGCACTGCCGATTGAATTGATCCTGGCCGGTCTTTCCGGGATGAACTATCAGCATTACTTCATATTATGCATCACACCTGTCATCATCCTGCTATGCCATGCACTGGCTCTGCTCACCGGTAAATTGTTCCCACAGAAACAGTTCATTAAACCCTGTCTGATCATGGCGCTTTGCATTGCATCCCTGCCGCTGATCCGCTGTTTTCGTGATAACTATATGCACAGGACACCATCTTCCTACACAAAAGTCCGTGACTACCTTCTCAGTGATACCGTCCCCGACCAATCGATTCTCGTATGGGGCAGCCGAACCGCGATCTATGTCATGAGCGAACGTTACGCTCCCACGGCCTATTTCAACGAACGTCCGCTTTACCTCTTCCCGGATGCAGTTCAGGCAAAACAATGGGCTGAGCTGCTTTCTGACCTTCAGCGAGATCCGCCGCAAGTCATCATCTATACACATGATACAGCATTGCCCTTCATCGAAGATAACGGAAATGGGTGTACGCTGCCTCCCTATACGGCGGACTATGCCATACCGGTATATCAATATTTTTGTGATCATTACCACTATGAGACTACGATCAACCCTGAATTCAATGATGCATGGGACATTTACAGCCGTAAATAAATCAAATAATCTGCAAAAATGATATAATGAAGCCATGATCGACATACGCTTTGGGGACAACCTCGAATTATTGAAACAGATCGAATCGGAATCGATCGATTTGATTTATATTGACCCGCCTTTCAATACCGGGAAAACGCAGCGCAGAACATCCATCCGCATAGTTCAGAGCGAAGAAGGTGACCGCATCGGCTTTCAGGGAAAACATTATCTGACAGAAACAGTCGGTGAGAAAAGCTATAATGACACTTTTGACAACTTCATCGATTTTCTGGAGCCGCGCATGCGGGAAGCCTATCGTGTACTGAAACCGACAGGCTCTCTGTATTTCCACATCGACTACCGCGAAGTACATTATTGTAAGATCATGCTGGACCATATTTTTGGACGGGAATCTTTTCTCAATGAGATCATCTGGGCTTATGACTACGGTGCCCGCACTTCAAAAAAGTGGCCCGCCAAACACGATAACATTCTCTATTATGCCAAAGACCCGGAACACTATACCTTCAATTATGACGCGATCGACCGAATCCCCTACATGGCTCCGGGGCTGGTAGGGCCGGAAAAGGCGGCGAAAGGAAAAACACCGACCGATACCTGGTGGCACACCATCGTTTCCCCGACGGGGAAGGAAAAAACCGGATATCCCACACAAAAACCGGAGGGCATTCTGCGGCGTATCATTTCTGCCTCATCCAACCCGGGAGATCAGGTACTGGATTTCTTTGCAGGTTCCGGCACCACCGGAGCGGTTTGTCAGGAACTGGGACGGGATTGCATTTTGATCGACAGCAATCCACAGGCTATCGAAGTCATGAAGAAAAGGTTGGAAGAAAAATGTTATATCTGGTCGCAACCCCAATTGGGAATTTAGGTGATATCAGCCTGCGGGCGCTGGAAACGCTTCGGGAAGTGGATCTCGTCATCAGCGAAGACACACGCAAAACCGGGATGCTCCTGCACCACTTCGAGATCAAGAAACCTTTGATCTCTTTCCGGGAAGACAATGAAACCCGCGCACTGCCAAAGGTGATGGAACATTTGCTCGCCGGTGAAAATGCCGCCATCGTGACGGATGCCGGCTCACCCTCCATCTCAGACCCGGGTTTTATCCTGGTTCGGGAAGCGCTTGCCAACAACATCGAAATCACCGCCATACCCGGTCCGACAGCGCTGATCACAGCATTAACACTATCCGGACTGCCGGTCCACTCCTTTACCTTCCGCGGGTTCACGCCGCGCAAATCGGGTCAGCGCCAGCATTTCTTCGAAATCGATAAAGAGTCACCGCACACGCTGATTTTTTATGAAAGCCCGCACCGTCTGTTGGCATTTCTAAAGGATGCGCTGGAAGTTTACGGAGACCGGTCTGTTGCGGTCTGCAATGACCTGACAAAGAAATTCGAAACCATCGACCGGGGACACATCTCTGACATGATCAGAAAATTCTCATCCGAAGAACCACGGGGAGAGTATTGTATTGTCATTAACCCTGCAGGCAGCAAAGTGGAATTTGACCGCATCTTTACTGAAGAATCTGACAGGAATGACGAATGAACCGTTTTTTTGTCGATCCGACAGCAATCCATGAGAACTCCGTAGATATTCCGGATGAAACTGCTTCACAAATCCGTAAAGTTCTCCGGCTGAAAGAAGGAACCCGGGTTCAATTTCTCGATAACCACGGCTGGTTATACGAAAGTGTGATCCACTACACCGATCCTAAAAACATCACTGCGGAGATTATTAAGAAACGATCTGCAGAAGGCGAACCCGCCTGCGCTGTTTCGCTTTATATTGGGCTGACACAGCGGGAAAAATTTGAATGGATCCTGCAAAAATGCACCGAAGCCGGCGTAAGCAAGATCATCCCAATGATCACGGAACGATCTCTGCTCCGCAAAACGACAGATATAACCGGAAAAAAAGAACGCTGGGAAAAAATTCTGAAGGAAGCTTCAGAACAATGCGGCAGAGGATCGATTCCGAAGTTATCCGACCCACTTTCATTCCACGAAGCTGTCAAAGCAGGATCCTTGGCAGACAAAGCATTGTTCTGCTGGGAGGATGAGAAACAGAAAACACTGCGGGAGATACTTGAGCCACTGCACAGTACCACCTCAAATATTTCGCTTATGGTTGGGCCGGAAGGGGGATTTTCCACGGAAGAAGCAGCGCTCGCACAGGAGGCAGGCTGGAGTACGGTTACCCTTGGAAAACGGATCTATCGGATGGAAACAGCCGCTATCGCATCCGTCATATTGACCCTTTATGAGTTGGAAAGGTAAGAGTCATGAATATCAGAACCGCTGAAGAGAAGGATATAGACAGGATCCTGGACCTGCTGTCACAGGTGCTGGAGATCCATGCCGCGATTCGCCCTGATTATTTCAAACCCGGAACAACAAAATATTCCCGGGAAGAACTGAATACAATGCTGAAGGATGACAACAGGCTGATTTACGTTGCAGCGGATGAAAATGACTCTGTTATGGGATATGCATTCTGTGAGATCCGCGACCAGAAGCACAGGGACAATCTGGTCCCGTTCCGGTCTGTTTATATCGATGACTTGTGTGTAGATAAAAAACTGCGGGGAAAACACATCGGCCAGGAGCTCTTCAATCACGTCCGGCAGAAAGCAAAAGAGTTGGGATGTTATGAGATAAGCCTGAACGTATGGGAAGGCAACGATAACGCCCGCAGATTCTACGAAAACATAGGGTTCAAACCGAGATCCACAACAATGGAATTCATTTTGGGTCAATGACCGGGCAGAGTATTCCCGCGATGAAGTTTCTCCGGAAAAAATGGCATTTAGCTGCATCAGGTCTGCTGGGAATCCTGATGTTCCTTGCCATTTTCGGTCTCGAACCGCTGCGATACACCGGTATCGGTTGGACACAACACGGGTTCGGAGGACACGACATCACCCAGCACCAGATCGGCTGGATGTTTTACCGAAACTCTCCCTGGACCTTCCCGCTCTGTAAGGCTTTGTTTCTGGGTTACCCTGAGGGTACATCGATTTCCTACACCGACTCGATCCCGCTGGCAGCGCTTTTTTTCAAGCTTTTATCACCCCTTCTTCCGGAAAATTTTCAATATTTCGGCTTATATACCTGCTTTTGTTTCATGATGCAGGGGATTTTTTCTTCCGCATTGTTGTATCTGTTTACAAAAGACAAACTTTATTCCACCATCGGAAGCACAATATTCACGGCAGCAAGCTGTTTTGTTGAACGCTGCTTCCGGCATACAGCGCTCTCATCTCACTGGCTGATTCTTGCTGCCCTGCTGCTTTATCTGATCCGAAAAAGAAACGCACAAAAGAAGCATTATGTTCTGATCACCGTTCTTTTCTGCATCTCACTGGGCATTCACCCATACCTTTTCGCCATGGTCTTCGCTGTTCTCACGCTTTCAGAAGCCGAAACCTTTTTCGCTGATCCCGGGAGCAGAAGGAATTCATTGTTCTTCGCGGTTTGCATTGGAGCTGCGATCCTTTTCGGCTATGTATTGGGTTTATTTGGCGCACAAATCGCCCCGGTCAGCGGCTATGGTATGTACAGCCTGAACCTGAATGCGATTTTCAATCCTCATTCCGCCCATCACAGAGTATGGTCCGCATATCTTCAAAACAGAGAGATTTTTCCGGCACAGGGTGACGGGATGTATTACTTAGGACTGCCGATGCTGGTTCTCACCGGCATTGCCTTGCTGACTCAAATGGTCTTCAGGTTCAAGTCTTTCATAAAGGTACTGAGAAGATATCGATGGCTTATATTCCTGCTTGCGGGCTTCACGGTTTTCGCTGTATCAAACGTGGTCACCTTTGACGACCGAATAGTGAAAATCATTCCGCTCCCCACCCAGATTCAGGACACACTGGAGGTCTTTCGCGCTTCCGCCCGTTTTTTCTTTCTGCCGTATTACTGCCTCATCCTTTTTGCGCTAATCTCTTTGCATCGCATAGCAAAAAACAGAAGGTTCGTCACTGTCTTCTGCTGCCTGATCACAGCTGTGTTACAGATCACTGAAATTCGACCCGGACTGCGCGATCTGCACGATTTTTTTGAGACCCGCTATGACTACATCGACCTGTCGGAAGAATGGCAGTTACTGGCACAGCGCTATCACACAGCAAAGACTTTTGACTGCCTCACGAATCAATCACTTGCCTTCTGGCTTGCGAAAAACAACTTCCGCACCGACATGATGATCACCGCGCCGATCCACATGGATGCCTACTGGCAACAGACTGAAGGAGCACGGGACAGACTCCGTCAGGCGCTTGCGGCCGGAAGTGAAAAACTTGACCCTGACACGATCTATATCATATCGACCGAAACCGGAACCAACCGCAGTTTTTCGAATGACAGCGAATTGGAAAGCTACATCGAATCTGTCAGAACAGCATACAAAGACCGTGCGGAATTGAAATTCCTAACAGACTGGGTCCGTGACTATTGGGTCTTGTGCCCGCTTTCCGGATCCTGACCTCAGATCGCTGATTTCCTATTTCAGAATGTCGCCCTTGATCTCATCCAGTCTCAGACTCACGACCTGAGAAGTCGAATCAGATGCCATGGTGATTCCATAGATCACGTTGGACGCCTCCACCGTGTTGCGGTTGTGGGTGATCAGCAAAAACTGGGTGTCATTACTGAGCTCCTTCAGCAGGTCACAGAAACGTCCCACATTTGCCTCATCCAGCGCGGCATCCACCTCATCCATCACGCAGAAAGGTGTAGGACTGACCCTCAGCAGGGAGAAAATCAGCGCTACCGAGGTCAGGCTGCGTTCACCGCCGGAAAGCAGTGATAATTCCTGTTCCCGGTGTCCGGGCAGTTTCGCTTCGATTTCGATACCGGAACTGTTCACATCATTCGGATCCGTCAGCACCAGCCGTGCACTCCCTCCCCCGAACAGACGCACAAACATCTGTTTGAACTCTCCCTGTACTTTATCAAAAGTGGAAAGGAAGGCATTTTCCATCATGCGGTCAAGCTCCGCAATAACCTGGCGCAGGTCCGCATCAGCCTTTTTCAGGTCATTCACCTGCGTTTTTAGAAACTTATAACGTTCCGAGGATTCTGCAAATTCAGTGATCGCTTCCGGATTGACAGCGCCCATCCGGCGCAGATGATTCTTCAGCCGCTGGATCTGCTCCTCAAGATTTTCGCTGAGGATATCCACCTTCGGCAATTCCGAGACCATCTCCCCCAGCGGCAGGATGTTCTGCCCCTCGATATTTTCGTCGTACATGAAGTTTACCATGCCGAGATCATCTTCAATGCGCTTTTTCAGGGCTTCCAGCCGGTCATCATGACGGGTCACCTCCACCTGGGCCTGTGCAAGCATTCTTTCCGATGAAATAACCACCTGCTGCCGTTCCTGAAAGGTCTTTTGATCCGTATGCAGCTGCTCATCAGCTGATTTTAGCTCAGCTTCAACAGGCGCAGTCTCTTCCATGATGGCAGCGGAAAGCTGGTTTTCCGCGTTGATTTTCTCTTTCAAATCAACGATCTGCTGATCCAGATCCCGAGCGTTCTTTTCACCGCTCCGAATATGTTCCGTGAGCTGCGACTGCTTTCTGCGGTTCTTTTCTGCCTCGGCAGAATTTTCTCTGATGCGGTTTTCCGTCTCGCTCACTGATTTCCGAAGTACGGCACAATTGACATTCCAGTGCTGAACCTGATCCTGCAGTTCATTCAGCTGGATCTTGTTGATCTGATCCTGCAAGGTCCGGATCTCGTTTCTGAAACCATCGCGTCCGCTTTCCAGTTCCGTTATCTGGCCGTTCGCTTCTTCAATTTGTTTCCGGTTTGTTTCGATTTGTGCGTTCGTGTCATTCAATCGCTGGCGTTGATATGCTGCTGCCTGGACCTGTTTCTCTTTTTCAACTGACAGCTGGTTTAGTTTCTTTTGCAGTTCCGCTGCGGAAGTTTGAAGTTTTGTCCGGTCGCTCTGTTTATTTTTCAATGTTTCTCTCAAGGCTGCGATATCTTTTTCCTGTGCCGAGATTTTTTCATTGCAGACTTGTGAATTCTCTGAGAGTATGCGCTTCCGGTCTCCGAGTTCCCGTATTTCTCTCGTCCGGGAAAGCAGCTTCTGACGGCCTTCACTTCCGGAAACAGCGGATCCGTCTGAACGGAAAAGATCGCCGTTCATGGTCACAATACGTTGACCGGGTTTCAGCCGGTCACGAAGCTTCATTGCCTGTTCACGGGTTTCGGTCAGCCAGGTTCCGCCCAACACACGAGTCATTACACCCATCAGTTCATCCGGAAACTTTATCACGGAGATCAATGGCTGCGCATCCTCCGGTGTGTTTTCAGTATCACCGATGGAATCACCCGTTTCACCGGTTTCACTTAGCAAAACCGCCCGCCCGCTCTGTGCCCGGTTCAGCAGGTCCATGGCCCGATCCCATTCGGATGTGTCGAGCAGAACGGCATCCAGTTCATCCCCCAATGCTGCAGCTACGGACGTTTCGTATACATCCGGGACTTCCAGCAAACTTTGCAGGGATCGTATCCTTTGCGGCAGCAGCCCTTTTTCAGCGCTTTGCGCAAGATACTGGGCTCCGCGGTTCATCCCGCTGAAATGCTTCTCCGCATCATTCAGCACATCATACCGCGCACTCACTTTGGAAAGCTCGGCATCAATGCTGTTTTTTTCTCTGCGCAGTTCACGTAAAGCAATCTCACTGTCGGAGATTTTTTTATCCAGAGCAGAGACTTCTTCACTGAGCGCTTTGAGTTTTTCTTCATTCTGCCGCTGAGCATCATAGAACTTTTCATTTTCCCGCTGGAAAGTGCGGAGTCCGGTTTCCAGCCGTTCCAGTGTGATACGCAGCCCGGAAAGCGATTCTTCCAGTTTTACTGTCCGCTCATCCAGGTCATCTCTTCGACCCTTCAGACGAGTGAGACGATTTTCCAGCTTATCCTGTTCATCGCGCTGTGAACGTAAAGACGCCCGCAGATCATTGAGTTCTGCCATACGTGCATTGAGTTCGGCAGTATACGCAGCTTTCTGTTCTGCTGCGTCATTCTCCTCATTCCGCAAGCCTTCAAGCGTGTCAGTCAATTCCTGCCCGCGGGAGGTGATCAGGGCCAGGTCTTCGCCAAGTTGAGCGGCTTCATCCTGACGGGAACGGACCTGTGCCAAAGCGGAATTTTTTCGTTCATCCAGGATCGCATTTTCCCGCGTAAGTTGTTCGATCCGTTTATGGATCTCAGCGGCTTTGTTATGCATACCGGAAAGTTTCAGCCGCAGTTCTTTGATCTCTTCCTGCTTTTTATGCAGCATTTCATCCAGATTTTCAAACTGTTCACGGACCTGATTGGTACGTTTTTCCTGCTGAGCATAACGCTCCCGCACCACCAGCAGATCCTGCTGCGCATGATGCCAATGATATCCATACCACTCTCGCAGAAGATGTTTCAATTCATCCGCCACATGGCCATATTCTGCAGCCCGCTTCGCCTGACGTTCCAGCGAATGCACCCGGGGTTCCAGCTCGGAAAGAATATCATTGACCCGCTCCAGGTTATGAGCTGTTTCCTTCAGCCGCATCAGGGCCTCTTCCCGGCGTCCCCTGAATAACCCGATACCGGCAGCTTCTTCAAAGAATCTCCGGCGGTCTTCAGGTTTTGCAGAAAGCGCATTATCGATCAAGCCCTGCCCGATGATGGTATAGGTCCGTTCCGAGAGTCCGGACTGGGCAAGCATCTCATTGACATCTTTCAGTCTTACCCGCTGCCCGTTGATCAGGTATTCATTCTGCCCATCCCGATAAGCTCTCCTGGTAATAGCCACCTCGACATAATCCATCGGCAGCCAGTGATCTGAGTTGTCAAAGGTAATGGTCGCAGAAGCCATACTTGCACGGGGTTTCTTGTCGGATCCGGAAAAGATCATGTCCGTCGTACGGTGACCACGCAGAACCGAATAGGACTGTTCACCGAGGACCCAGCGGATAGCGTCGGAAATGTTTGATTTTCCGGAACCATTCGGCCCGACGATGGCTGTGATCGGCAGGGGAAATTCAAAAAAGACCTTGTTCGCAAAGGTCTTATATCCCTGAAGTTCGATCGATTTCATTCGAGGAGCCATAATTATAATCAGTCAGGAGTTTGGAGTTAGGAGTTAGGAGTTTTATATGAATGGTTTCAATTAAATCATGCGTCTTTAACACCACAATCAGATATTGTCCAATCACGACCCTATCTAATACCTAACACCTAATACCTAAATTTCTAATTTCTCATTCCTAATTTCTCATTTTTTTACGCATAACCCAGATTTTCCAGCGCATTTTGCGCGGCCTGCTTGGCGGCATTCTGTTTACTGGAGCCCTGTCCGATACCGAGTGAATTTTCGCCCACCCGCACTTCGATCTCATAGACCTTGGAATGGTCCGGGCCCAATTCGCGCACAACTTCATAATGCGGGACCGGCATATTTTTGGACTGAAGAATTTCCTGAAGACGGCTTTTGGCATCATCATCTTTGTGGTTCATAATGATGTCATCGATGGCGCCTTCCATGAACGGCATCACAAAGGAACGAACCGCTTCCAGCCCCTGATCCAGATAAAGCGCACCAACCAGAGCCTCGAACGCATCACAGAGCAGCGCTGTCTTGGTTTTTCCGCTGGCCAGATATTCTCCGCGTCCCAGACGCAGCGCCTGTCCGAGATCGATCTGACGGGCAAATTCAGCCAATGTGGTGGTCTGAACCAATGCCGAACGATATTTCGACAGATGCCCTTCTTTCATTTCCGGAAATTTGTTGTAAAGCCAGGCGCCGATCATGAAATCCAGAACGGCATCTCCTAAAAATTCAAGACGCTCATTGTCTTCAATGGCATCCGGATGCTCATTCAGAAAAGAGCTGTGCGTCAGTGCGCGGCACAGCAGCATATAGTCATTAAATTTCAATCCGATACGGTGCGCAAAATGCTCCGGCATTTCATAATTCGGATTCGCAGACATGGATAGCCTCTTAATAAATACAGAGTCCGGAAATTTATTAGCTCGGGAATCTCTTCCGCGGAGAAAATATTCCTGAACCAACAGAAACCCTGTTCCAATAAATTATATCATAAATTCATTCTGCTGTTAGCGTACTACCTGCAGAATGTTGCCGTAAACCTGGAACTTCACCATCAGTAACCCTGCCGAAGCCGAAAGTCCCAACAGCAGCAGGATCCGGTTAGCCAGTCCATCCGCGTAAAACCAGCCAAGACAAATACCCCTTGCCGGGAATAAAACACGAACCGGCTTTTTGTTCAGCACATCCAGCAGCAAATGCATCAGAAAGCCGATGAGATAAAACAGACAGGTTTGCTTACTGAGAAAGTAGATCAAAACGGCCGAACCGACACACAACAGCAGGGAATGAGAAAAGCCGCGGTGAGCGCCTGAAATCGCGAACAGGTAAAGAACAAGCAGTGAACCCAGGCAGACCAGCTTCAATGGGTCTGAAAGCAGGTGTTCCGCTTTGAAGGTCTGCCAATAGGTATAGGACTCATGCATAAATCCTGCAAAGAACACAGTAAAGGCAAGCGCCCAACCCTGCTTTATATCCCGGGAAGTGCGCTCAGAGCTGCGGTCGATATCGCAAATCAGGCTCCCGACAGCGCCGCCCATCAGAGCATAGCTCAACCCTTCAACTGTCGCCGGGGCAGCAGCCAGGCAAGCCGCAACCCCGACGGCAAGATGCGTTTTACTCATCATATTGGAGAAACTCCCTGCGCAGTATGGATCCCGCCCCATTGTGACGGCTTCGCGGCAGCATTGGTCCAGTCTCCCTGTGCTCAAAGTGAATCGGCATAGGTAATGTCATTCTCTTCTTCAAGAAACTCCGGGAACTGAAGCCGATACAGCATGGCATATATGCCGTTCTTTTCCATCAGCTCCTCATGGGTGCCTTCTTCATCGATTCCGTCATCCGAAAGGACCAAAATACGTTTCGCAGCCCGGATCGTCGAAAGACGATGCGCGATCACCAGGGTCGTACGGTTTTGTGCCAGAGCCTCCAGCGATTTCTGTACGACTTTTTCACTCTTGTTATCCAGAGAAGATGTAGCCTCATCAAAAATCAGGATCGGCGGATTCTTGAGGAACACCCGTGCGATGGAGATGCGCTGCTTTTGTCCGCCGGAAAGCTTCACGCCGCGCTGTCCGATATCGGTGTCATAGCCATCCGGCAGGTCCAGAATGAAATTGTGCGCATTCGCCTGTTTCGCAGCTATGACAACTTCTTCATCCGTCGCATCCGGACGTCCGTAACGGATGTTTTCCAGAACCGTCCCGGAGAAGAGATAAACATCCTGCTGAACGATCCCGATGTTTCGGCGCAGACTCTTTTGGGTGTATTCACGAATGTCGCGATCATCGATCTGAATGCAGCCTTCAGTCACCTCATAGAAACGCGGGATCAGGCTGCACAGTGTCGTTTTCCCGACGCCTGAAGGTCCGATGAGCGCGATATACTCTCCCGGTTCCACTTCCAGATCAATGTGTGAAAGCACGTTCTGCAGGGTGTTTTCATAACGGAAAGAAACATTCCGAAAGTTGATCTTCCCTTTCAATTGCTTTGCTTCGATCGCGTTCGGGCTGTCTTCGATATCAGGATGAACGTTTATGATCTCATAAAAACGGTCAAAGCCCGACATCCCGTTTTGATATTGTTCCGTGAAGGCAACCAGCTTGCGGATCGGTTCCGTCACATTCCCGATGTAAAGCAGGAACGTGACCAGATCCGTCACAGGCAGAGCGTTTTCCGTGATCAGATAAGCGCCAACGATCACGACCAGTACATTCAACAGGGTCGTAAAGCCATTGATCCCGGACTGATACTGAGCCATGACAAGGTAATTCTGACGTTTGCTTTCCAGAAAACCGTCATTGCCTGCCTTGAACTTTTGTTTTTCCAAATCCTCGTTTGCAAACGATTTGACGACCCGGATCCCGGAAAGGTTTTCCTCGATTTGCCCGTTGATATCGGCAATTTTCTTCCGGTTCATCCCGTAAACGGTCTTCATGCGTTTGTTGAGTTTGATTGCATAAAGCGTCATTGGCGGAACCAGAACAAAGGCAACCAGCGCAAGCCGCCAGTTGATGATGAAGAGGATCGTGAAGGAACCGATCAGTTTGATCGCAGAAATCACCAGGTCCTCCGGACCATGATGGAACAGTTCGCTGATTTCAAAAAGGTCAGTCGTCACCCGGGACATCAGATGCCCGACTTTTTGATCGTCGAAAAAGCTGAAGGACAGTTTTTGATAATGGGCGAAGAGCTCTGCCCGCATGTCATATTCCATCCGGGAACTCATGCGGTGGCCGTAGTAGGTCGTCCAGAAATTGCAGCCGTACTCGATGGCGATCAGCAGAAGGCAAAGCACACCCAGCCGCAGGATCTCCCTGCGTGCTGCTTCCGCTTCAAAGTACACCACATGATACGTGATATAGCGGACGATCAGCGGGATTGCAAGCATTATAGCCGCACCCAGGATCGAGAAAAACATATCCCACAGGAAAGCTCCAAGGTAGGGCTTGTAATACGAAAAGAACTTAGACCATTTAGCTTTTTCCACGAGAGCTTATTATATCATCGAAGCATTTCGAAAAAGATAATCGCTTAAACAAACATGAAATAAATCAAAATTCCGGTTTTTTTATATCGAATTACCGGAATTTTTGATTTTAGCAGAGGAATCCAATTTCTAATTCCTCATTTATAATTCCTAATTCAATTCTATCGTTTCCCCGTAACTCATGCGGAGCAGGTTTTCCGGTGTGAACTTCATCGGGTCGGCATCGAAGAAGTGCATCGGCGTGTTATGCTTCGCACCGATCAGGTTCGCACACTCCGTGGCTTCTTCCGGGCCCATGTTATAAACACCGTCGATCGGGAAAAAGGCGTAATCAATGGTCCTCTCCTTCAGCGCTTCCATTTCAGGGATCTTCGAGGTATCGCCCGGGTGGTAGACCGTCAGACCGTCAAAGGTCAGCAGATAGCCGACAGTGTTGTCGGGATGGTGGTTCTGGTTGCCACCGGCAGTGACCGCTTCGATCTTCACGCCCTTGATGTCGAAACTGTTATGGGTCAGGTCGGGGTTCAAAGCATCAGCCACACGCTTGACAACACAATCCGCTTTCTGTGTTACCTTCTCGATCACGTTATGGTCAAAATGTTCGTGGGTGGACAGAATGATGTCAGCGCCTTCACTGTAATCACCGTCATAATACGGGTCAATATAAATCACCACACCTTCCGCGGTCTTTATCTTCATGGACGCGTGTCCGATCAATGTCAATGTCGGTTTCATAGTTTCCTCTTTTTCACTTTTTCCTTCTATTATAGTAGGAAATTGAACAAAACACAACAGGAAAAACATTCCCAGAATCGATTGAAATTTCAGTTTCACAGGTTTCTCTCTTTTCTTCAATTATAGTTTACAATGTTCATTGCAGGAAAATGTTTTCCGCAAATTTTCAGGAGAAACCATGATCGACCCGAAACAAATCAAAGCGCTCTTTTTCGACATTGACGGCACGCTGGTCAGTTACCAGACTCATCGTATTCACCCGCAGGACCTCGAAACACTTGCATCACTGCATGAGCGGGGAATAAAACTCTTCATCGCCTCCGGAAGGGATTTCGGCGTTCCGCGGGAAGCGGCAGCGATCGATGAAGTCCGTCCTTTCATGGATGGCCTTATCGGCGCCAACGGACAGCGCTGCGAACTGATGGACGGTACCGTTATCAGCAGCTACCCCATCGATGACGAAGATCTGCAGCGGGTCCGGGAATGCTGCGAGGAAAACCATTTTGCACTGCTTTATTACCTCGGGGCACAGTCTTATGTGACGGAAATGACCGACAAGGTCAAAGAATTTGCAGCCTTAGTCGGTCTTCCGGTTCCACTGCTCAGGCCGCTCGCACCTGAAGAACCTACACCGCGCAAGATCTGTATTTATATTTCAGCAGCCGATGAGATCCGGGCGCTGCGACCGCTGCTGAAGCATACACTCACCGCCAACAGCCGTGATCTCATTACAGACCTGATCCCGGAAGGGATCGGGAAAGACAGCGGCATCCGCGACGTCTGCGCCTGGTTCGGGATCGATCCGCTCCATACGATGGCATTCGGGGACGGGGAAAACGACATGAGCATGCTCAAAGCCGCCGGAATCGGTGTTGCCATGGGCCCTTCTCCGGAAGCTGTTAAAGCTTCGGCAGACTATATCACCGGATCAGCGGAGGAAGCCGGCATAACCCAGGCGCTGAAGCATTTCGGGCTGTTATAATTTGTATCGTTTCTTACTTAACGCGGCACAGCCAAAATCATCCGATTTCGGCTGAAATTGGTTATAAAAACACTTTACAGAGCAGGCAGGTCCGCCCTCATACCGGCAGGGTCTTCATCCATCATCCGGCGGATCTTCAATGAAATCCATCCACTTGTACTGCAGCCGGTTATCATCCATCTGTGAAATCAGATCTACAGCCTCACGGTCACCCCGGTTTTCGGCATCTTCGATCAGTATTTTGCGAGCCTCATCAGCAGTGATAAAATCAGCTGCTCTGCCCCGCTCCGGGTTGGGGAAGCAGGTGCTCAAACCGGATAAAGAACTGTGCATCATCTGATGTATGTTCAATTTTGACTGAGAAGAAAGATCGGAAGAAGAGCCCGTTTCAAAATTCCGGCTCATTCCGGAATAATCGTTCAGCAGCCAGGATGCAGAATCGCCCTCTTTTCCCCAGATTTGAAACAGTTCATCATAAAACTTCTCCTGCCGGCGTTCTCGTTTTTCCGCTTCGGACTGCTGCCGCAGCAGTGCGCGCACCAGAGAGCCGTTGATCGGCATCGCTGCCGGGTTGACAGGCAATCCGGCAACACTGCCTGCGGCAGCCGTCTCTTTTTTCTGACGGGATCCACTGCAGGTCTCTTCTCGCCTCAGCATTTTTTCCACATTCTCTTTTCCGTCCAGAATGTTCTGAATTTTTACGTCGGTTGATTTCAGCCGGTTGCCCAGCTCCACCCAGCGGAATTCCCAGTTCAGGTAAGACATACCGAGGAAATTGCTCTGGCGGTAGATCGAACGGAAAGCAGCGTGGCACTTGCGCAGATGATAAGAGACCATGCCGATCAATCCGTCGATCTCCATCCCGGAAAGCTCGGGAAAAATCAGACCTTTTTGTTCCAGGACAGCTTTCGTTATGCAAAGACTGCCCACCTGTTTGATGTTTTTTTCCAGGTGCCGGCAAAGCTTCAAATAATCTTCGGTAAAGCGGTTGGCAGCACAGGCATGCTGGTAGATCAGCTGCGTATCCTCCCAGAGCATTTTGGATGATTCACGAAATTCAAAAGGAGAAGCGCTGAATTCATCACAACTTTCCGGTTCAAACGCTGATGAGTTGAACTCAAAGGGAATATCATTCACATCGGAGACATCAAAACCGCCGTACACGAAGGGATCCTGAGTCATCACATCAGATTGTGGTCCGTAATTCAGTGTATCAGCCATGCTTTTTTGTCTCCTTTCTAAATTTACACTTCAATAATTTCTATAATAACGCATATACTAATATTTGTCAAGTAAATAATTTCTAATATTAATAAAAGATTTACAAAAAAAAAGAACACCGGAAAAAATACCGGTGTTGCTTTTATTTCATCCCGTAGCCGGTGCGCAGAAATCCGGATCTCTTTCGTGGCGTGGGGTGCGACTTCCCACCTCAGGATTAAATATATTTTAACATATAAATATATTAATTGTCAAGATGTAACTAATAAATGACATCGTTTTTGCCGGGATCGTTGCCATACATTATTTATTTTATCACATGTGCGATTTTTTACCTGAATCGCTACGGTAATTTTTCCACTAAGTTTACCGGCTTGAAGCAACTTATCAAGCTGACCCTGTGATATAATCTTTAGGAATATGAATTTTTTAAAACGACAGGATGAAGTATGCTCGACAAAATTAACGCAATTGAAGCACGATATAATGAGATCAACCAGCTGATCGAACAGAGTGTTGACGATTACGCCAAAACCAATGAACTGATGAAGGAACGGTCCGACATCGAAGAAGTCGTCGAAAAAGGCCGGGAATATAAATCCGCACTGCAGCAGCTTGAGGATGCCAAAGAGCTGGCCGGAGGGCAGGACCATGAAATGGCGGAACTTGCCCAGATGGAGATCGAAGAGCTCAAACCGCGCATCGAAGAACTGGAAAAAGAGATCCGCTCCCTGCTGATTCCGAAGGATCCCCGGGACTCCAAAAACGTCATCGTTGAGATCCGTGCCGGCACCGGCGGCGATGAAGCGGCGCTGTTCGCAGCTGACCTTTTCCGCATGTACACCCATTATGCGGAAGCCCGCCGCTGGCACATCGAGATCCTTTCCGCCAACGAGATCGGTGTCGGCGGATACAAGGAAATCTCCTTCATGGTCAAGGGGAAAGGCGCCTACTCCCGGCTGAAGTTCGAATCCGGAACGCACCGGGTCCAGCGTGTTCCGGTCACCGAGTCCCAGGGACGCATTCACACCTCCGCGGTCACGGTAGCCGTTCTGGCGGAAGTGGAAGACTTCGACATCCAGATCCCGGAAACCGACATCCGCATCGAGGTTTATAAATCCGCAGGCGCCGGCGGTCAGAACGTCCAAAAGAACTCCACCGCCGTCCGGCTGATCCATCTGCCCACCGGCATGGTCATCACCTGCCAGGATGAACGATCCCAGCTCCAGAACAAAACCCGTGCCATGTCCATTCTGCGGGCCCGCCTTTATGACATGGAACAGCAGAAACGGCAGGAAGAGCTGGACGCCACCCGCCGCTCCATGATCGGCACCGGGGACCGCTCGGAAAAGATCCGCACCTATAACTACCCGCAATCCCGGGTCACCGACCACCGCATCAACGTCTCCTCCTTCAACCTGGCGGGCGTGATGAACGGCGACCTGGACCTGTTCATTGATGAACTCACCCTGCGGGATGAAGCCGAACGCCTGGCAGCGTCGGAGAAATAAGAAATAAGAAATAAGAACTCAGAAATGAGAAATGAGAAATGAGAAATGAGAAATGAGCACACAGGGATGGTTATTGCGCTGACACGTAGCCGGCACGCAGGAACCGTCATCATGTGCACGTAGAGAGTTGCCGGTTATCGGTTGCCGGTGAGAAGGGGCCGGTTGCCTGGAGGCACCGCAAAGGAGTAATCCGGTACAGTGTATTCAATTGGGAGAAACCTGTTTCTTACGGTATGCTAAGGGTGACGGATGGAACCGTCCCCGACGACACAAATGAAAAAGTAAGAACGAAGAATGAAGCTCACGGGGTTTTAAATTGAATCTTTCTGATGTTTTGAAGCAGGTCTCTGCTGAACTGGCTCATATCACTGACGAGCCGGCGCTGGAAGCCCGGTTGATCATTCAAAAAGTGACAGGTCTATCAGGGCCTGTTCTTTTATCCCATCCGGAGCGTGAACTGAACACCGCGGAATTTTCTCAAATCACCGCAATGACTGAACAGCGCAGAACCGGCTTTCCCCTGCCCTACCTTTTGGGCGAATGGGAATTTTACGGCCGAAGCTTTTTTGTGAACCCTTCCGTCCTGATTCCCCGCCCGGAAACCGAACAACTGGTCGAAGAAGCGCTTGGCTGGCTCAGAACACATCCTTCGGTCCGTACAGCCTACGACATCGGTACCGGCTCCGGCTGCATCGCGGTCACCCTGCTCAGTGAATGTCCGCAGCTGCGAGTAGCTGCCGTGGATCTGCACCGGAATGCCCTTTCCACCGGGTGTCGTAATGCAGAAAAACATGGTGTGCGGGAACGATTCATTCCCCTTCAGGCGGATCTCTTTTCCGCCTTTTCATACGGTGCTGAACTGGTCTGCGCAAACCTTCCGTACATCCCTTCAAACACCTGCAAGGACATCGAACCGGCCCGGTTTGAACCGCTTTCCGCGCTGGACGGCGGGGAGGACGGATTCGAACTTTACCGCAGACTTTTCGCCCAATTATCGGGTAAAATGAAAGAAGAAAGCCTGATCCTCTGTGAGATCGAATATCGCCAGCGGGAACTTGCACTGCAAACCGCGGCAAAATTTTTCCCGGATGCCCGGGTCAGTGTGCTGAACGACCTCGCCGGTCAGGCAAGAATACTGAAAATCAGGAATGAAAAATGAGAAATGAGAAATTAGGAATGAGGTCAGAATTTCAGGACTTTGGATGTAGGTTGTAGGACGTAGGGGATAGGTCGTCGGGGCCGGTTGCCTGGAGGCACTGCATAAGCAAACCCCTGCGAAAAGTAAACAATTGGACGGTGCTTGTCCATCACAGCGCAATAAAGGTGCCGGATGGAACCGTCCCCGGCGACAGAAAATGAAGTACAGAATATAAATATTAACTGAGCACACGGAGACTGCTCTGTTGGTGTCGCGTCGCCGACACAACAGGGCTGTATCCTGTGATGCGTTACAGATACAAAAGCAGAAAAGCATAATGAAGAATGTGAAGTTATGAGCAAAATTTATACGATTACGAACGACACAGAAATCAAAACCTCACTGGAGGCGGCGGAGAAGGTCCTCCGTGCAGGCGGCATTGCCGCCATCCCCACCGACACTGTCTACGGATTTGCAGCACTCCTTCATGATGAGAACGCCATCGCGAAGCTTTACAAAATCAAGGAACGGGACCAGCGGAAATCCATCGCGGTACTGCTGGGTGATGCCGAACAGGCACATCTGGTGGCCCATGAATTCCCGGCAAAAGCTCAGCGGCTTGCAGCAAAATACTGGCCCGGCGCCCTGACCATCATCATCCGCAAAAAAGCAGGGCTTCCTGCCGACCTTACCTCCAACGACCTGGTAGGGCTGCGTATCCCGGATCACGAGTTCACGCGGGAGCTGATCCGCCGAACCGGTCCGCTGGCCGTCACCTCCGCCAACATCTCCGGACAGCCTCCCGCGAAATCGATCGATGAATTCGTTGACGAGTTAGGCCCGCAGCTGGACCTCATCATCGACGGCGGTCCGAGCAGCGGAGGCGTTCCCTCATCCGTCATCAACTGTGAATCGGAACCGGCGCTCATCCTGAGGGAGGGAGCCATTCCGGGGAAGGATCTGCTCGCATGCTGAAGAAACCATGCACCGCGCTGTTTTTCGTGATTCTCGTTATCCTGCTTTCCGGGTGTTCGATCCTGAACCCGCAGGCCCTTCGCTACCGGATCCTGCACCTGGAAGACGAACTGTTTTCACAGGCGACGATCACCATGCCGGTGCTGGTCACTTCAACCTATACGCTCACCCCGTCCATCGTCCCGACCCTGACGCCGGTCCCGACAGAGACACTCACCCCTTCACCGACCATCAAACCGACAGTCATTTACAGTTCGCCGACCTTTGAATACCTGGCGACGGAATCGATGCCGCTCTCCCCGGGAGACGGGATCAACCAGGTTTCCGACGTCACGATTCCCGACGATACCGTGATGAAACCAAACCAGCTTTTCATTAAGTCCTGGCGCATGACCAACAGCGGTGACAGCACCTGGGAAGAAGGAACCAAACTCATGCTTGACACCACCTTTGACACAGAACTGCCCACGGTCATCAAAGCCATCTTCCTCAAGGAAAATGACTGGATCGACTTCACCCCGGGCGGCTGGGGCAGCCGGGTTTATAACGTCGGTCCCGGCACCCGGGTCGACCTGGCAGTGATCCTGCGCGCTCCTTCTCAAGCCGGTTCCTATCAGATCCAGTTCCGGCTGGTCAACAAGAAAGGGGAGATCATCAACACACCTTTCTGGATGCGTTTTTATGTTGCCGCACCCACCCAGACACCTACCCCTGAACCGCCGACCGCTACCCCCCTTCCTCCCACCGGGATTCCCCACGACTCTCAGGGTACCGCGATCGCGGTCAGCGTTGAAAGCGCCACTGCGACCCCGATTCCCGAAGAATATAACTGGACGGGGCACTGGATGGTGCGTGAACCGTTCAAAGGTGAAAAGATCGACCCAGCCCACGCCTGGCTTTATCAAAGCGGCGATGAAGTGACGGGATTTATTTATGACGCCAAAGGGGAGCCAATCATCGTAAAAGGAGCGCTCTTCGATAACGGGCGAACCTTCAACGGGGAAATGTTTTACCCCTGGCAGAAGGATACATCTTCCATTGTCTGGCGGATGCAGGCCACCCGCGACCAGTTTTACGCCGTCACCCCGCTGGGTGTCGTGACGGATTCAGCGGTCTGCGGCGGACGGGACGGCGCCAATCTGCCGCTCTATTGTGCCCTCCCGGCAGGAGGATGAACACAAATAAGAAATCAGAAATAAGAAATCAGAAATGAGGAATGAGAAATGAGGAATGAGAAATGAGAAATGAGAAATGTGGAACACAATTATAGCAATATTTGATAAATCTGCATATCGTAAAAACATAGATAACTTTATCATCCCGATTAAAACAAATAACACAAAGGGTAATATTCCTAATTCCTAATTCCTAATTCCT
>JAFRIR010000114.1 GCA_017432685.1 Flexilinea sp.
ACCAGACCAAGGGAGTACTGTGCCTGTTTTTCTGCAAAGAATTCTCAAATCCGGTCTGAAAGCTGTTCGGCTTTTCAACTGTCACTTAAATCATGTTTGTTTCGAAGCCTATGAAAGCTTCATGAATAATTCGGGTTTATTTTCCTACTGAAAAGGGATATGAAATAATAGATTTATATCTCCATAAAAAGGATTTGGAGGCAGAAAAGAAACAAAACGCTGTATATAGCTTTCTGGATTTGATTAGAAGAGGCAGTGTGGTTTTGAATGGTCCGGCAGTTGACCATGATTTTCTTTTTCCAAATGGAAACCATGATGAAATCCACATTTATGTAACCAGAGATGATAACGTGTTTCTTCGATTTCTCTATTATAGTTTTCCAAGATTCCTAAATGGTTTAAATTCGGATTATGTTGATATCATTAGACAGACTTTAGGCGCGGATCATCTTCTCGGGACAAACAGCATCCGTAAATATGATAAATTCGATACTAATATTCCTGGCTTGACACTTGGTAATGCAATGATTGTTATGTCATCGTTCTGTTATTCTCAACGATCTTTGGCATATTATCGAAGTGAGCCAATATATAAAGCAATAAAAATCACATCAGGGAATGCTCAGTCCCTCTGTCCTTCTTGTCGTGATTTATTCGATCAAATTTTTCCAATAAACGGAATGATTCCCGAAATACCGAATCCGGCTTGTCTGAACCGGATACGTCCTTGCACATTAGACTATTATCCGCTTATTGAAATCAATGAACCAAAAAGGAAGGGCTTGTTTGGCCTATTTAAATAATCCTCGGGCGTGTGGTAAAAGCCATCGGTCCGGATCTGTAAAAATGGAACGTGAATTATGAGAAAATTGATACTTCTTTCTTTATTATGTTTATTACTTGTTGGCTGTAATTTACCGTCCTCACAGAAGAAAAGTTCCTCGATAAAAGTGGATTATGAAACCGCCGAGGATTTCGAGACGGCGCTTAATTCTGGCATTGATGGAAATGGAAAAGTGGTTACTTTTACAGTGACTGATTTCAAACCTGACAGCGCCTTTGGTTACAACCTCATAACAGGCGAACATCTTAATTTTTGTTCGTCATCTCATCCCGGTGCTCAAATAGGCGATACTATGACTGTGCGTATTACGGGAATCCAAAGCCTTCTTGGATCCTACATTATCACCTATGAAAAATTATAATTTGCCGACGACGGCAAAATGTTCAAAACTGGGAAAAGGAGAGATAGCTATGAATGAGATAAATACTTACTCCGACAAAATCTTTGAAGATATTAAGCATGTCAATGAATACGGTCAGGAATACTGGCTTGCAAGAGAATTAAGAGTAATCCTTGAATATACTCAATGGAGAAATTTTCTTCCAGTAATTGAAAAGGCAAAAGAATCGTGTAATAATAGCGATTTTCCCTTAAACGACCATTTTGCGGACGTCCGCAAAATGGTTAATATTGGGTCTGATACATATCGTGAAATTAATGATATTATGCTTTCCCGTTATGCCTGCTATCTGATCGTCATGAACGGCGATCCCAGAAAAGAAATCATCGCTCTTGGCGGCACCATGCCTGAAGACCTGCCAACCCCTGATAAATCCATCAAACAGCTGGAAAAGGAACAGAAGAAACTCAATTCCAGCAAAGCGTGACAAACCGATCGATTTCGATTGGTTTAACCGTGTTTATTTCAACACGGTTAAAAACAGAAAACCGCCGTAGATGCATTTGGCGGTTTCCGTCCGGTACGTTACTCCGGATTATTCTAAAGCCAAGGATATTATACCATGAACGTTTCCCCATTCCGAAAAGGTGACAAGGTCGTCGGTTACTGCCGTTACTCCGAAGGCACCGAGCAGGGCCTGAAAAACCAATCCACCGAGGAGCAAGCCGACGCCATCCGGCGTTTCTGCGATGAGCAGGGCCTTGTCCTCACGCGCATCTTTGCCGATCCGTTCGCGTCCGGCCGCTCCGTCGCCAAGCGTGACCACTATTTGGAGATGCTCTCCTTCCTGCTGCAAAAGAAGAAACCGGACGTGCAGGGTTTGATCGTCTGGGACTGGGAGCGCTATGGCCGCAATTTTGACCAGGCGCAGCTGGATGCCGCTCGTCTCCGCATGGCCGGGTATAAGCTGTTTTCCCTCCAGCAGCCGATTGCTGACGATGGTCCCTTTGCCCATGTCCTGGAGGCGATGTACTTTGCCAGCGCTCAAAACCAGAGTGATATGATCTCCGCGGACGTCAAGCGTGCGCTGCAGGCAAACTTCATAAAATATAAGGTGGTTCCGCGTTCCTGCGTTCCTGCCGGTTGGGTGCCGGTTCGGGTGGAAATGGGTCAGCTCTCCGACGGCGCTCCGCGTGTCGGGTATCGCTTTGAGCCTGATCCTGCGCTCATCGATTCGATCCGGTCGGCCGTTAAGCTGCGGATGGAAGGGAAGCCGGTGAGGGACATCCTTCAAATGCTGGGGAAGCCTTTCACTGACTGTAATTCTGTTTTGAAGCTGTTCCGAAGGCCGCTGCTGTATGGCTCTTTTACTTATGGCGGGACCACCATCGAGGATTACTGCGAGCCGATCATTTCCAAGGATGAATGGGCAAAGCTCCAGGTCAAATGTGACGCCATGCGGAAGTCTCCCCGGCGGGATGGTTCCGGTGCATACTCCAAGGACAGGGCTATGCTCTCCGGTCTGTGTTGGTGTGCTGTCTGTGGTGAGCGGGTGTATATCAACCGGCGGAAATCAAAGGGTAAGCTGTATGAAACATATTACTGCAATCACAAGCACTCAAATTTCCGTAAGGAATTATTGGACGCCATGGTTCTGGACGCTTCCGTCGATATCCTTTCCGGTGATTATTATGAGCGCATGAAGGCTCGGTTTGCGGAAACGCGGGAGCTGCCTGCCGACGCGGCCGCCAATGCAAGGATCCAGACGCAAATCGCGGCCGTTGATAAAAAGCTGGAAACCATCGCGGACGCCATCGCGGTTGCCGGTCCGTCCAGGACGCTGCTGCTCAAATTGAAAGACCTGGAAACGCAAAAGGAAGGCTTGCTGGCCAGTCTGGAACCGGATGCCGCGCTTCCTCTTGAATCTCTGCTGAAAAATATTGATTCTCTGCGGGATTATATTCTGTCAATCATCCGGGACGAAAAAAGCACCACGGAAGAGCTCCGCGATGCTCTTTCTCTTTTTGTTCAGGCCGTTTTCACTTATCCTGACGGGATGGTTGCTATCCGCCATACCTTGCCCGGTGTTGGGTGTAACGCTCTCGGCGTCCTCCCCATTTTCGGGCAAGTTGGGAGTGAAATGAGCGGACTGCTCTCAGCGCCCCCAGAGGGAGTCGAACCCCCAACCTCCTGATTCGAAGTCAGTCACTCTGTCCATTGAGCTATGAGGGCAATTTATAATAAAAAAAGCTGGGCACAAAGGAGTCGAACCTCTACATACAGATTCAGAGTCTGCTGTCCTGCCATTAGACGAGTGCCCATCTTTTGAACAGTCAATATTGTATCACCGTCCAATAATTTGTAAAGGAAATTCCTCAAATTTGTGACTTTTTGTAATATTTGTATATATTACCGGTAACAATTCAGAAACCGATGGCGCAACACAGAATACAGCCCTTTTGTGCGGGCTGCACCACAGCGAAAGAGCAGTCTCCGTGTGCTCCCTGAACAACAACTAACAGACACGAAATCCGGCCCAGTCGCAATTCTTCTCCAGCACAGCCACAAACCGCTGCAGACAGGCAGCATCGATCTCATCAAAACGGGCAGGCTCGGGGCTGTCAATATCCAATACACCAATCACCTTTCCTTCATAATGGATCGGAATAACGAGCTCTGATTGGGATCGGCTGTCGCAGGCGATATGCCCGGGGAAGGAATGCACATTCCCCACACACTGCACCCGATCCTCGGCTGCCGCAGTTCCGCAGACGCCCTTGCCCATCGGAATACGGATACAGGCTGGACGCCCCCAAAATGGACCGAGAATCAGCATATCTTCCTGAAGCAGATAGTAACCGGCCCAGTTGATGGCTTCCAGCGATTCTCCCAGCAAAGCGGCCGTATTGGCCAGATTCGGCATGACCAGCCGTTCATCTGCAGTCAAAGCATCCGCCTGCTTGACCAGCAGATCATAAAAATCTCTTCGGTCCTGTGTTTCCTGTGTTGGCATAATGATCCTCCTATCCTAACTGTTCTGAACCTGGAGACGCATCACGAGGTACAGCCCTAATATGCAGGCTTCACCGCAGCATCAAAACAGTCTCCGTGTGCCCCGTTCTGAATAGATACCTCCCTTCAATACTTTCCGCAGATACTCTCCGATTATATACACTTTCCACAGTTTTTGCAAATGAACCACGTGCACCTGTCCTGCATGAATATGGCTTTTCAGGGCATTTATGATTTACAATCGAGAGCAGAATTGAAATAATCTTTTCAGAACCTGGCGCCGCACCACAGAATACAGCCCTGCTGCGCCGGCTGAGCGGCACCATCAGGGCAGTCTCCGTGTGCTCCGTTCTGAATAGACACCAAAAAAGGGAACGAAATGAAGACTTTAACGATCGGAACAAGAACCACTGATGAATATATCGTGACACAAAAAGATACCGCCAGAACCTTTGACAGCGGCGGTCTGGACATTCTCGCCACGCCCATGCTGATCTGCTCCGCGGAACGCAGCTGCAAAAACATGGTCGACCCGCTGCTGGAAGAAGGACTGGGAACCGTCGGAACGATGGTGAACATCCGGCACCTGGCGCCGACACCGGTCGGCATGAAATATTGGTGCGAAAGTGAGATCACTGCCATCGAAGGGCGGATGATCCGCTTCCACGTGACGCTCCGCGATGAAATCGAGATCATCGGGGAAGGTACTCATGAGCGTTTTGTCATCAATAACGAACGCTTCAGCAATAAAGCGAACCGTAAGCTTGGTCACGTCACGGACTTTTCCGAAGAATCAATGGAAAAGCTCACCGCACTGATGCGACAACAGCTCCGCACGGCCATCGGCCGCAAGGCGCTTGAATTCGGAAGCGGGAAATGCTCTCTTGCGGAAACGCTAATCGGAGATCTGGAGTACCTGGCATGCACCGACAAGTCCGATAAAACACTCAAAGCCATCCAACAGCAGCCCGACAAGAATGAGATCACCCTGATCCCGGACAGCGAACTGGGCGAAGACTGTTATTTCGGACGTTTCCATATGGTCTATACGCTGTTCGGTTTTCACGACCTGCCGCATCTGGTCGACGAGATCATGCGTCTGCGCAGGCTGATCCTGAAGGGCGGGAAGATGGTCGTTATCGACTTTGCAGCGGATGGCTTTGCGGATGAATGTATCAAACAGCTCAAACGCTGCGGGTTTGAAAACATCACTGAAGAGACCTTTGACATAGACGGGAACCCCGCATTCCTGCTTGAGGCGGTAAAATAAGACTACAGGAAGCAGGATTCAGGATTCAGAATTCTGTAGACGCATACATAGATGAACTGACTCTCATTGTATACAAATTCGGAATATGGAAACTACAGCACAAAAAAGCCTCTTCCTCTTTTGGACCTTTTTCAAGTCTATGATGTTTGCCTTTACAAACGGTTCCGTCGCGCTGCCGGCCATTGAACGGGGCGTCGTTGACAAAAAGCATTGGCTGAGCCATGAAGAATTCTGGACTTACCCGGTTCTCGGGCAAACACTGCCCGGCGTTATATCGATCCATAATGCCATCCTGATCGGGAACCGGATCGCCGGACCGGCAGGCGCCTTCAGTGCATTGATGGGGGTCATACTTCCCGCTTTTGTCTGCATGCTCGGGATCGCAGCACTATTTCAGGCTTACGTCGATAACCCATACATTCAGGGCGCCATCCGCGGGATCAGGGTGGTTTCCGTTGCGATCATCCTCGGCAATGCTGTCCGCCTTCTCCAAACCGTACCGAAACAGGCTTTTTCCATCGTGATGGTGCTTGCCGCAGTTTTCGTTCCTTTGCTGACCGGGTTCGGCGCATTCCAAACGATCATTGCCTGCGGAATTGCGGGGATCCTCAGCATCCTTTTCATGCCCGCTGCACCGGATCACCCCCAAACTTCTATCAACGGGGACAATGACTAACCATGGACTTGACGCTCTTTCTGCTCTTCCTGAAAATAGGCATCACCTGCTTTGGCGGCGGTTACGGCATGATGTCCATGATTTTCGATGAAGGCGCCAAACGGGTCGGACTGACCATCAATGAGTTCACGGACATGGCAGCGCTCGAGCTGGTCTGTCCAGGACCGATCGCTTTGAATTCATCCACCTATATCGGTTATATCAAAGGCGGCGTCAGCGGCTCGATATTTGCAACTTTGGGGTTGATTTTACCTACGGTGACGGTCAGCATCCTGACCATCATCTTCATGAAGAAATTTTCCGAAAGCCGGATCGTCCGCGGACTCTTCCGCGGGATCACACCGGCCTGCGGCGGGCTGCTGATCTACACCTCGATCACACTGATGCTGAGCATCTTTTTCGGGACCGAATCAATACACGAAATACACGAACTGATTTTCACGCGAGAAACGATAACGTTGTTAATTTTATTTGTATCCGCCCTTATATTGCAATTTCGGTTTAAAATAGACCCTATAGTGCTCACGCTGATCGGTGCTGCAACCGGCCTCGTCTTTCTCCACTGAGCCAAAACAAAAAGGAAACGCGTTGGAAGAATCAAAACCGAGCCTCGGACTGCTTTTCATCTCATTCAGCCTGCTGTTTTTTGCAGGTGTTTTGACGTTCCTTTCCTGGCAGCGTTACCGGGCCATCGACCGGGGCATTCCCGACGGATCGATGATTGGCGATATTCCCATCACAGGCCTTTCCGTCGATGAAGCAGTTGAACGGGTCCGGTCCGTGTACGGTCTTCCGGTTGACCTTGACTATCTCGGCAGCACCATCCGGCTGGAAATTCCCGACAACATCGATTATGACGGACTTCGGGATGAATTGTCCGGTAAACTCGATGCAGTTTACAAAAACAACAGCTTTTTGAATTACCTGATGGGAAAATTCAGCCAGGATCCGATCAGGATCCCGTTAACCTTCAATGAACTGCCGGATTCGGTTCAGACGTTTTTGGAAGACGTAATCATCCCGCGATATGACATCATGCCAATGTCCACCCAGCCGGAAGGCGGCGGATTCCGGGCAGGACATGACGGACGGACGCTCGATGTGGAGGCGTCCCTGCCCCTGATCGATGAAGCCCGGAAATCCGGCAGCATACGCACACTTTCCCTTCCGGTCGTCATCGTCCCTCAGCCCGCGGCAAACATGAATAACCTTGCCCTCCTGCTTCGTCCGGTCATTGATACCTGGCAGGATAAAGGGCAGGTCACGGAGGTGTTCCTGAGCGACCCGGTGAGCGGACAGGTTTTTGACATCGCCCGCCGTGACAGGGAAGACCTGGTTCCCGAGATCGCATTCACTGCCGCCAGCACGATGAAGCTGCCGATCATGGTCTCCTCTTACATCCGCATGGATGAAGCTCCTTCATCTTTCACCATGAAGACACTCCGACTGATGATCACAGAGTCAAAGAATGACCAGACCGACTGGATGATGGAAAACATCATTGGCGGTCCGCTGGCCCCTTATGCCGTGACAGAAGACCTGGAAAAACTCGGCCTGACAAATTCATTCCTTGCAGGTTACTTTTATCTGGGCGCTCCGCTGCTGGACCTGATCCATACCGCAGCCAATTCCCGTACCGATATCAACCTCAATCCAGATGTCTACAACCAGACCACAGCCAAAGACATGGGCGTTCTGATGGACGCGCTTTACCGTTGTTCTGAAGACGGGACGGGACTGCTCACGGAAACTTTTCCCGGTCAGATCACGTTTGATGAATGCGTGGAAATGATGGGACTGCTCAAGGACAACCTGCTGCCCTATCTGATCAGCGCCGGGGTTCCTGACAGCGTTCCGGTAGCCCACAAGCATGGCTGGATCGAGGAAAACGACGGACTGCTTCACACCATGGGGAACATTGCCACCGTTTATTCCCCGGGCGGAGACTACATCCTCAGCATCTACACCTGGCACCCGGAAAACCTGATCTTTGATGAAGGAAACACATTGTTTTCACAAATTTCCGCAGCGGTTTATAATTATTTCAATCCGGCTCCCGCCGTCGGTTATTCTGACAATTAAAGGGCACCTCTAAAAACTTATGAGCGGGGGTATGGGGGCTGCATAGTAGAGCCTGCTCCGTAAGGTACGGGCTGACACCCGGTTTGTATGCGGAGCAGGAGCTTCGCCCCACGGAGATCATGGCGCGGGAAGGTTATTTTCCGAGAAAAAAGAGTTCAGAGTCCCGCGCCATAAATAATAAACTGTGAATGAGGGTATAATTTCAAGACTTTTTAGAGATTCCCTTAAAGAAGGAGAAACAAGATGAATGCTCTTTTTACCTATATTCTGGTCATAACCGCCATTTTAACCCATCTGGTCGCACCGAACCTGTTTACATCAACAGAAGCAGTTTCTCCGACAACCGCTCCTCTGCAATCGATCATCGAAGCCGTCTCAACACCTGTCCCTCAGCAGAATTCAGGAAGCGATCCGGATCCAATCATTCCGACACCGACGATAGCCCAACCTGTATCAGGCCCGGCAGCAGCTGTCACCGTACAGCCGGGAGCCACTCCGGCTGAGATTTTCGGCGAAGCCAAAGTTCTTGATAACTTTGAGCGCGGTTCATCCGGCTTCGGTCTCTCCGCCGGGCTGAACGAGGATGAAGACATCCGTATCATCGCGCTCAACAACAAACTCTCGCTGGAACCAAGGAAGTCCAACGGCTGGGTCAACTGGCGTCTGCGTCCTCCCGTGATCAATGAAGGCGCCGCTGAAATGGAATTTTCCATCATCACCTGTGCCCGCGGAGACCGCACCGGACTCGTGATGCGTGCGAAAGACTACAGCAGCGGAAACGGTTATTACTTCAGCCTTTCCTGCGAAGGAACACTCAGCATTCTGCGGGATTCCATGGTGTTGGGCACCGCAGATGCAAGGAATGCATTCAAGAATAATTCCGGAGATATCAACGTTATAGGCGCCATTGTCCAGGGCAACACACTGACAGCCACACTGAACGGACAAAGCCTGCTCACGGTTCAGGATGATGCCTACCCGGAAGGGTTCAGCGGGTTCTTCACCGCACCTCAGGGGGATAAGACGCTCACAATGGACGTTTTATCCTTCAAAGAATACTATCGCGGGGAATAAACGGCGCTTTTCTTTCTGACAGCAAGATGGAAAACACAAGTACGCTGATCCGGAATTTGATCAAAGCCGCAATAGACGCTGTCAAGCCGGAACATTTTATCGCGGACAATATCCAGTTGAGCGGGAGTAAACTGACCATACAGGACAAAACCTGCGACCTCACCGCATATACCCATATTTATGTCATTTCTGTCGGGAAAGCCGCCTATGGCATGGCAGCGGCGCTGGACAAAATCATCGGACAGTTCGTCAGCCGTGGCATCGTCCTTACCAAACACCTGCCGCTGCGCTGTGATCTGACTGAAAAATATCAGCTGATGCAGGGCGGGCATCCCGTCCCCACAGAAGCCAGTCTGTCGGGGGCTGAGGCCATCCTTGAGCTGCTGGACAGAGCAGGGAAAGATGACCTGGTGATTTTCCTGATCTCCGGTGGAGGATCGGCGCTGATGACAAAACCGATCGGAGGGCTCAATCTGGAGACCCTGCAGGCTTTTTCAAAAGATATTCTCAGCTGCGGAGCCGACATCAAGGAATTCAACATTTTGCGGAAGCACCTGGATGAAGTCAAAGGCGGTAGACTTGCTCTTCATGCCGCTCCGGCAGCTCAGATCACAATCATTCTTTCCGATGTTGTCGGCAATCCTTTGGACACGATCGCCTCCGGGCCAACCGTCCCCGACAGCTCCACCTATCAGGATGCTCTGGATATTTATGATCGCTATGCGAATATCGTGAAATTTCCGGCAAATGTCCGTGAAGTGCTCGAAGCCGGGGTAAACCGGAAGCTTCCCGAAACGCTCAAGGATGCAAGTCTCGCCGGACAGGTATTCCTCCCGGCCTCAAACCGCACCGCCGCCTATGCCGCCGCTGCACAGGGCCGGAAAGACGGGCTGAATGCCAGCGTCCTGAACACCCATCTGACAGGAGAAGCCGCCGAAATCGGAGCACTGCTTCCGTCCTTTTTCTCCGAGCTTGAGCCACCGGGGCTGCTGGTTTTCGGAGGAGAGACGACCGTTCATCTCAAAGGGAACGGGCTGGGCGGGCGCAACCTGGAAACCGCACTGGCCTCAGTACGCCCGATGGCAAACTGGGAAGGCTGTACCCTGGTAACCCTGGCCACGGATGGCGAAGACGGGCCGACGGACGCAGCCGGGGCGATCGTCACCTCAGAGACACTTTCCAAAGCAATTCAATGCGGCTGCGATCCGGACGAATTTTTGAGAAATAACGATTCTTATCACTTCTTTGAAAGGGTGGGAGGGCTGTTGCAGCCCGGCCCCACCGGCACCAATGTAAATGACCTGGTGTTCCTGATCCGACAATAAAAACTTCATCGTAACTGTTCAGAACGAAGCACACGGAGACTGCTCTGCTGATGTTGCGAAGCCAACACAGCAGGGCTGTATCTCGTGATGCGTTACCCGGTTCTGAACAGTTACACTTTACCAGCTTAAACAAAAAAGACGCGCTGAGCGTCTTTTTTGTTGGAACTTTCACTACCCGTAAAACCGCACGGGTACGAAAACCCTGTCACAGATATTCTTTCAGGTTATGTTCAACCGCATAAGCGGCAGCTTCCGCACGATTAGACGCGCCCAGCTTGGAGAGAATGCTGCTGACGTAATTGCGGACAGTTCCCTCCCCGAGGAATAATGACTTCGCAATTTCCCGGTTGGTTTTCCCTTCCGAAACCAGGATCAGTACGTGCTTTTCCTGCTGACTGAGAATGGCAAACGCGGAGGCTTCCTCCTCCTTCACAGCCCGGCGAACTTCCTGGAACACACGCTGTGTTACCAGCGGATCAAGCAAGGCATCTCCACGGCGGACAGACTCCAGCGATCGGATCAGGTCATCGCTGTTGATCTGTTTCAGAAGATACCCGGAAGCGCCGGCACGGATCGCGGAAAACAGCATTTCATCTTCTGCATAAGATGTCAGCATCACAACACGCACTTCAGGATATAATTGAGTTATCTCCTCGCACGCTTCGATACCGGAAGCGCCCGGGAGACGGATGTCCATCAACACGATATCCGGTCGGAATTGCCCCGCAATCTCGACAGCTTCTTTGGCATTGTTGGCTTCGCCAACGACTTCAAAATGGTCGCTCTGCTCCAACAAAACTTTCAAACCCAGCCGAACGACTTCGTGGTCATCAACTAAAACGATACGCATTTTGGACATTTGCACACGCTCCTTTTTCAAAGGGGTCAGAGATTTATCATAGACAAAAACAATTTTGTTTCATATGACATGTAATCTTTTTTTGCGTCAATTAAGATGTTTGTAACTGACAATAGTAATTTTAACCAAAACAGGGAAATTTTGCAAGTATGAATTTTGGAATAATCGGAGCCGGACCGGCAGGAATTTTTTCTGCCCTGATGATCAAAGAACAGAACCCCGAACATTCTGTCAGCATTTTCGATGGAAACCAGAAAATCGGCAGAAAACTGTTTGCCACCGGGAATGGCAGGTGTAACATCACCAACATGAATGCAGGACCTGAAAGCTATTACAGCGTCAGGCCGGCAGACATCAGCCCGGTTTTTGAGCAGATTGGGCCGGAAGCGATTCGAAAAAAACTGGAAACACTGGGAATCCCGACAGTGCAGACGGAAGACGGCTGGGTATATCCGCAATCCTGGTCTGCGGCAAATGTTGTCCAAATCCTGAGCGATGCGCTGCAATATGCCGGCGTCGAGACCCACAGCGGGGCAAAAGTGACCGGTATCACCTTGAGCGGATCAAAATTTGTGCTGACCATTGACAGTCAGGGAAAGACAAAACCCTTTGACAAATTGATCCTCACCACCGGCAGCCGTGCGTTTCCGCAGCTTGGGGCAAACACGAGCATCCTGAGCGAGCTTTTCCAATTCGGTCACCGCGACCTGCCATTCATTCCGGCACTGGCGCCGGTCAGCGCTAAAGGAGACATATTCAAAGCGCTGCAGGGCACACGCCTTGATGCTGAAGTCACCGCGCTTCGCGGAAAGGAAGAATTGGGGAGCAGTTTCGGCAACATCATCTTCACCGACTACGGACTGAACGGTCCGGGTATCATGAATGTCAGCCATTACATCAGTGACAAAGACGCGAAAGATTACATGCTTCGTTTGAACTTTGTACCCGGAGACCTGAAACGGCAGCTGGACACTTTCTTCTATCAACACATCAACAAAGACTACCCCTACCGCAGCGTTTATCTTTCCGTCCTGCCCGGGAAACTGATCGAATATTTTTTCAAAATCTGGAAACTGGACTGGGAAACCACCTGCAAACGGATCGACTCCCGCACTTTCCGGGTTCATCTGAAACGCCTTGAAAACGGACTGATCCCGATCGAAGGGAATCGGGGCTTCAACTTCGGGCAGGCTGCAGCCGGCGGGATCCCGCTTTCAGAAGTCGATCTGCGCACGATGGAGTCACGCAAACAGAAAGGGCTTTATTTTGCCGGTGAGGTTTTGGATGTAGTCGGTCCCTGCGGTGGTTACAACCTGACCTGGGCCATCGCAACCGGGCTCATCGCGGGGAGAAATGCGGGGAAAGAGAAATAAGAAATAAGAAATAAGAAATGAAAAATGAGAAATGAGAATTAAGAATTAAGAATTAAGAGTTAAGAGTTAAGAGTTTAGGGTTATGCTGGAAGGGAAGTGATAATATCTAACATCTAACGTCTAATGTCTAACGTCTAATGTCTAAATAACAAAAAATCTTCGGCATGCATTGCCGAAGATTTTTTGTTTTTGAAATTCAGCTTCTCACGAAACAACGGAAGCGGAATCATTCTAAATCAAAATTCAGTTCACTCCTTCATCCTGATCACTCAATCGGTACTTACCGCCGCTTATTTCCAAAGGACGCCCAAGCACGATCGATTCTGCGATTTTTTTTCTCGCATGTTCATAAATCAATGCGACGGTCGTTCTCGCGACCTCCATCTGTTCACCGCATTCCGCCTGTGAAAGACCGCAATGATCAATCAATCGGATACATTCGAATTCATCCAAACCCAAACGTATTGCGGGACCCTCTTCCCTGTATGCTTCCGGAAGAGCATTAATCCTTCTTACTTTTACCGGTCGAGCCATAATCCTCCATACTTCTTGACCTGCTCCTGATTTCAGGCTCTACTTTCAATATTGCATCAAATTCGGAAAATCCAATTGACTTCAATATTTTATCTTACTATTTTAATTGAAATTATTAAGCATTTATCTGTTTTTCCTATGTATCATTACATTTTTGCATAATTTTTATAATGATTCGTTGATTTTTCACCTGTTATCGGCTTATTCTACCTTTATTTTCAGGATTATCTGTTCTTTGCGGAATAAAATACCCAGGCGGCAGCGACCGGCAGGGTAATCAAAAGCGGAAGCATATAGCGAAAGAAACCATTGATCGCAGAATTTTGAAGCATGACAAACGTGAACAATCCCGGCAGCAAAGGGATGATCACGCCTTTTATTTTCCTGCGCAGCAGGCTTGACAGACAGAAGATCATCAGCCATGCATTAAACCCCAATGAATAAAACAGGGACGTAAAAGGAAGTCCGGGCAGTCCCTCTGTCAGGTTAATAAGCGCTGACCTGATCACTGCAAAATGCGGAGAATAATGGATATCAAACAAACCTTTATTCACATAATCAGCCTGCTCTATGCCAAACCATCCGTAAATATCACGGTAGGGAGGCAGGAAGGGATCATAATATTTTGTGTTAGAGCATAAAAATGTATTCAAATAAACCAAAGGATGTTTGATGCCCAATCGTGCCCAAAGCTTCATATACCGCATCACAGCATCCCGGGGAGCCCAGGGATCAAAAAGCCCTTTCAAATAATCCGCGTTATCAAAACTGCCCTCGAACATTTCCGGGATCTGCTCATATACGAAAACCTCGTGTAACACCGCTGATTCTTCTTCTGTCAGGCTGTCTTCCATGCTGACAACAACTGCCGAAGTCTGCCGAAATGGCATCGTGAGCGCCTCTCTGGCAGGAGAATCATCAATGTGAAGCGCCGGCCGAACAACATGATTGAAGACACTGATCACACACAAAGGCACAAGCAAAACCGGAAGAAGTTTTTTCCATTGCCTGCGCGGGCCGGTTAACGTAAACAATGTTAAAAAAATAATACTTCCGACATATTGGCCTTCATGACGTACCAGCATCATCAGACACAGAGCCACCGTCATCACAATGAGATTCCCCGCACGGGAAAAGAAGCCATCCGCATCAAGGATGATATAGATCAGCTGGATCACAAATAACAATATCATCGCCATGTAATAGCTGTCTTTCAGCAGAGAGAAAGCATAATTCGGCCAAATCGGGATCAGAGCAAAATTGAAAAGAGTAAGTTTTCGCAGCAAGACAGGACTTTGCATCTTTTTGAATAACGGGAAACAGGCAGCCATCACAGCCGCATTCGTCAACAGCTGGGGACCGGTGAACAGGAACAAGCCCAGGTTATCAGAGCCCAGTGCCCGTCCCAGCCGCATGGCCCAGCCCATCATCATGCTTGAAAAAGCAGGGTGATTATCTGTAAAATTACCCGAGCCAAAGTAATTATTGAGCTGTTTCAAGCCGTCCGAAGGTACAAAACCGGGGTAAAAAGCAATCACGTAAGGCAGCCAGCATATCAGGATGATCAGGAGCGGAACGAAAAAACTGTGTTTTTCAAAAACAATGGTCCGGAATCTCCCGTTGGCCGGTTTCGGGTTATACTCATCAAGTACCACGAAACCGCTGCGGACCATAACGTAAAAGAAAGGAATCCAGCCGCTGATTTTCACCCCTGTGATCACACACTGCGGCACAGTTTGGTATAAGACAGAAAGATCTTTGTAAAGGTGACCAAATGATCCGAACAGCAGACAGAAAGTAAAATAGAGGGAAGTGAAGAACGCAGCGAGAGAAAACTGTTTTGAACGGATCCGGCTCAGCAAAGTCCGATAAAGAAGCCAAAACAGGACAAACAGCAGCATGACCTGCGGATAAGCACGCCTGCCTAAAACCGAGAGAAAAGCCGTCAATTCCTCGAGCAAAGAATGTTCCGGCATCCGTTTGCCGATCTCTGCCGGGTCCAATAGTTCATTCGGCAGAGAGAACGCCAGTGAAGTCAGGAAAGCCAAAAAAATCGACAGCATAACAACCTCTTTAGGGAACTTCAAAATCTTCCGGGCGGGGGTATGGGGGCTGCATAGCCCCCGGAAACCTCCCGAGTAAATTCAGAGAATAAAATCTCTGAATTTGCTCGGGACAGAGAAAAATTAATGTACTAAGAAATACCCTATAATAATCATAACAGAGGATAAAGAAAAACGACAAAAAATCACGGCACAAATCAATACAAATAAACATAAATGAGATAAAATGTAAAAGTACAGAGCACACGGAGACTGCTCTGCTGATGGTGCGAAGCCATCACAGCAGGGCTGTATCCCGTGCTGCGTCACCGGGTTCCGGGCAAATAATTTAATTACAATTGTGTAAGGATTAAACCATGGAATTGAAAAGATTGGAACATGATCTGACCGTGTGCAAGGTCAAGTCTGAATCAGACCTTGACCTGACAAAAGAATTTTATTTCATCGGCAAAACTGATGAAGAGCTTTCTCTCGTCTGCCGGACGGAGGATGTTCCTCAAAACACCATGGAAAGGGAAGACGGCTGGAAAGGATTCCGCATTCAGGGCGTTCTGGACTTTTCCCTGATCGGGATCCTGTCCAAAATTTCCGGCATTCTCGCGAAAAATGAGATCGGCATCTTCGCCGTTTCCACCTTCAACACCGACTACATCCTCGTCAAGCAGGAAAACTTCGAAAAGACCTTGCAGGCGCTGGCCGCAGCAGGATACAATATCGTCTGAAAAAAACATACACCCGACAACAACAGATCAGTCAAATACTGAACGAGTTTTTTCTGTCCATCTCATTATTCATTGACATTTTGTAACTGTTTAAAACCCGAGGACGCAACAAGAAATACAGCCCTGCTGTGTCGGCTTCAAGATAGCGAAGCTCCTGCTCCGAATATAGAGGCAAAGCCTGTACCGCTCGGAGCAGGTTCAGGGCAGTCTTTTTGTGCTCCGTTATGAAAAGTTACAACATTATAAAGTATAATCAAGTAACGAATATTTGAACTTTCACCGCCGGCACAGGACGGCTTTTCAGGAGGTTTATGGAAAATTACTTATTCAAAGGAAAACTGGTCGATGTGGATGAAGCAATCGCCAACCTCATCGCACTGGAAGAAGAACGGCAGAAACGAAAACTGATCATGATCGCCAGCGAATCCTTCGCTCCGGAAGCGATCCGTGAAAGCCTGGGATCGGTTTTCCAGAATGTTTATGCGGAAGGGTATCCGGATGATGCCACCCGCAAGATGAGTGAAAAAGAGATCCTCGATCTGAATTACAGCCTCGGCAACTACCGCCGCAATTCCGACCCGCGTTATTACAAAGGTGTGGAATATGTGGACGTTCTCGAGGCCCTGGCCCGGCGGCGCTGCGCAGAGGTGTTCGCCAATGACCGTGTACCAGCTGACAAAATCCAGGTCAATGTCCAGCCGCTTTCCGGCGCACCGGCAAACAACGCGGCCTATCACATTATTGACCCGGGTGACACGGTCCTGGCTATGGACCTGCTGCACGGCGGACACCTTTCCCACGGTTCACCGGCGAACCGCACCGGACAGCTTTATAACATCGTCCACTACACCGTAGACCCGGAAACGGAAATGATCGACTACGATGAACTGCAGCGTCTGGCTCTGGAGCATAAACCGAAGATGATCATCTGCGGCTACACATCCTACCCCTACATCCCGGACTGGAAACGCTACCGGGAGATCGCCGATTCCGTCGGCGCCTACCTGCTGGCAGATATCGCCCACATCGCCGGGCTGGTCGCGGCAGGCGTTGTGGAATCACCGGTCGGTTACGCAGACGTAGTCTCTTTCACCACGCACAAGACCATCACCGGCCCCCGCGGAGCCGTTTTGCTCACTACAGACCCGAAGCTCAGCAAAATCATTGATAAAGCCGTATTCCCGGGCGAACAGGGCGGCCCGCATACCCAGGTTTTCGCGGCCCTCTGCACCATTTTCAAGCTCGCCAAAACACCGGAATACAAAGCCTACCAGGCACAAATTCTCAAAAACACCCAGGCATTGGTGGCCGAGTTCAAAGCCCGTGGGCTGAAGGTCCCCTATCAGGGTTCCAACTGTCACATGCTGCTGCTGGACTGCAAAGCCATCCGGGGAGAAGATGGCACATACCTTTCCGGCGATATTGCCGCCCGTGTACTGGACATCATCGGCATCACGCTTAACCGCAACACCATCCCGGGTGACCAATCCGCATTCAAAGCCAGCGGCATCCGCATGGGAACCGCCTGCGTGACCCAGATCGGGCTCAAAGAAGAGGACATGAAAGAGATCGCCGACATCATTGCCGATGTTCTTTTCGCCTTCCATCCCTATGCTTTACCCGGAACAAAATCCATGCTGCAGCGGGCCCGTGTTGACTTTGACGTCATCGAAAATGCCAAACTGCGCGTCCGTGCCCTGCTTGAAAAATGCCATGACCTCAGTGATGATCCCAGGTTCGGTTATCCCAATTTCTTCTACATTGACGACAAATTCAAGACCGTCAAAGGCAAAGCCCATATGCTCATCCATGGCGGTGACTTCCGCGAATTCGTCAACTACGCATTTTTGAGCGACGCGGAAGCCCTTTCCGAAGGCGAATGCCAGGAAACGGCCCTTTCCATTGACGGCAACGTGATCAGCGGTATCCTCACCCTGCGCCCGGATGGATACCAGTTCTCCTGCGACCCGGATGAGGCAGGCGCTGCGGCTGCCTGGCTGCGAGCGCTCTCCGATGGGTTTGTCAAATTTGACACTGACCTGCGAAAACGTCTGCCCGGACCGGTTTTTATCGAAGAATGCAAACCGATTGAAGGGAAGCCCTGCACTGCCGCCCCCTTCACAAAAACCTATGCCATTGGCATGACCCCGGATGAAGGAACGCCGCTGCCGGAATTTGATTTTGCCGCTTACGCCGAGGATGAAAATGCCCCCATCAAACGCACCCCGCTCTACGAGACCCACAAAGCCCTTGGCGCCAAAATGGTGCCCTTTGCCGGCTGGGATATGCCGGTCTGGTACACCTCCATCAAGGAAGAACACAACGCGGTGCGTCAGGCAGGCGGCTTGTTTGACGTCTCTCACATGGGTGTTTATGAAGCCAATGGAGCCGATGCACTGCCGTTCCTGAACAGCGTCTGTGCCAACGATATTTCTGTTCTGGCCCTCGGCGACACTATCTACACGCACCTGCTGGACCCGGATGCCAATGTGATCGATGACCTCATCATCTACCGCACCGGCGAAGAGAAATACCTGATCGTTGTCAATGCCTCCAACGACGATAAAGACTGGGCCTGGATGAATGCCGTCCGCGAAGGATCGGTGTTGGTAGACCGCAGCCGTCCTTCCGCCCGTGCATTCGGACGCAATGTGACCCTTGAAAACCTGCGCGATCCGAAAGCCGGAGACCGTATGCGGGTCGACCTGGCGCTGCAGGGACGCATTTCCATTCCCGTTCTCACCGCACTGGGCTGCTCCGATGAAGACGCCGAAAAGATCAAGACCCTCAAGAAGGGCTGCGTAACTCACGCAGTCGTTGGCGGTTTCGATCTTTATCTTGCCCGTACCGGTTACACCGGCGAAAAAATCAGCTTTGAGCTCTTTGTCCATCCGGACAAACTCACTGACCTCTGGAACAAGCTGCTCGAAGCAGGCGCTCCGCTGGGGCTGAAACCCTGCGGTCTGGGCGCCCGTGACAGCCTGCGCACCGAAGCCGGACTGCCGCTTTACGGACACGAGATGGCCGGCGACTTGAACATCAAGGTCAACGAAGCCGGGTTCCACTCTTCTGTCAAGACCTACAAATGTTGGTTCATCGGCCGTGATGCTTATCTGAAAGACGAAGCAGCTCAGAAGCAGATCGCGGTCCGCTTCCGCTTCAACGACCAGGTCGTCCGCATGGCGCACCACGGTGATCCGATCCTCGACACAAAGGGCAAGGTCATCGGCGTCGTCACCAGCTGTGCCATGGATAAAGACGGATGGGTAACAGGTCTTGCTTTGGTCGACCGCAAATGCAATGCGGAAGGCACGCAGATCCTGATTTACCAAAACGCGGAAAAGGCTGACCTGAAAGCGCCAGCAAGCCTGAAGTTCGGCCAGAAAGCCACTCTCCCGGGAGCAGCGACCATCCTCAGCCGATTCCCGAAATTGGCATAAAAAACGAAATATCCTTATAGCCGGTTGAAATACAACCGGCTATTTTTTTTATTTGGTCTAATAACATTTTTCCTGATTTCAGCGTGACATCTGTTATACTTTTTATGCTTAATCTAAAGAAAATGTAACTGTTCAGAACCTGGCGACGCACCACGAGATACAGCCCTGCTGTGCGGGCTTCGCCGCAGCATCAGAGCAGTCTCCGTGTGCTCCGTACTGAACAGATACAAGAAAATTTCGGTTTCTGTTATTCAGCTGCCGTTCAATTGAGGGAAAAACTATGATCGATATATTTGAGAAGTGTTCAAAACGTGCCATACAGGATGATCTGCGCGATCAGGGGATCTATCCTTACTTTCATTACCTGGAAACCCGCCAGGCTCCGGAAGTCATCATGGAAGGCAAACGCCGCATCATGCTGGGCTCCAACAACTATCTGGGCCTGACCACCAACCCCGAAGTCATGGAAGCCGCCATCAAAGCCGTGGAACAATTCGGCACCGGCTGTTCCGGCTCCCGTTTCCTGAACGGCACACTGAAGCTTCACCTGGAGCTGGAAGAAGAGCTCGCGAACTTTCTGCATAAAGACGCTGTGATCACCTTTCCTTCCGGATTCCAGTCCAACCTCGGCATCATCAGTGCACTGGTCGGACGCAATGATTATGTAATTCTCGATCGTGAAGATCACGCCTCCATCTATGACGCGGCAAAACTCGGCTGGGGCAAAATGCTCCGCTACCATCACGACGATATGCAGGAACTGGAAAGCTGCCTGCAGCAGGTTCCTGCGGATAAAGGCTGCCTGATCGTCACCGACGGTGTCTTTTCCATGAGCGGCGGTATTGCCAACCTTCCGGAAATTTGCCGCCTCGCCAAACTGTACGGCGCCCGGGTGATGGTCGATGACGCTCACGGCCTCGGTGTTCTGGGTGAAGGCGGACGCGGAACGGCAAACTATTACGGGCTGGAAGACCAGGTCGATATCTACATGGGCACCTTCAGCAAATCCCTGGCCAGCCTTGGCGGCTATATGGCCGGCAATGCCCGGGTCGTGGACTGGGTCAAACACAACTCCCGCCCATTCATGTTTGCCGCATCCATACCGCCGGCTCAGGCAGCCGCGGCACTGGCCTCACTGCGCTATCTGGAAGCCCATCCGGAACTCGTCACACGGCTGAACAACCTTGCTGACCGCTTCCGCACGCAGCTCAAAGAGAAGGGGCTGAACATCATCGAAGCCAAAACCCCGATCGTTCCCATCTTCACCTATGACGCCTATCGGACACTCGAAAAATGCCGCAAGATCTATGACGGCGGCGTTTACGTCAACTCTGTACTGCCGCCGGCTGCCCCGGAAGGCGAATGTATGATCCGCACCAGTCTGATGGCATCCCTGACGGATGCATTGGTCGATGAAGCCGCCGGGATCATCGCAGAGGCGATCAACAATGACTGAGAAAGTGGCTATCGTCACCGGAGGTACATCCGGCATCGGTCTGTGCACTGCCATCGCGCTGCACGAAAAAGGCTGTAAGGTTTACACCTTCAGCCGGCGCGAATTCAATGACCCGCGTTTCACTCACATCCGTGTGGACGTCACCGATGCAGACGCGGCGGAAACCGCCGTCCGTCAGGTGGCAGAAGCCGAAGGGAAACTGGACATCATCGTCAACTGCGCAGGCTTCGGGATTTCCGGCGCCATCGAGTTCACCCCCATCGAAGATGCAAAAAAACAGATGGATGTCAATTTCTTCGGCATGGTCAATGTTAACAAACCGGCGCTGACCATCATGCGAAAACAAGGCTATGGGCGCATCGTCAACACCAGTTCCATGGCCGCCGTGTTCGCGATCCCCTTCCAGGCTTACTATTCAGCCTCAAAAGCTGCTATCAACAGCTATACCTGCGCGCTGCTCAATGAAGTCAAGCCCTACGGGATCACGGTCTGTGCTGTCCAGCCGGGTGACATCAAGACCGGCTTCACTGCCGCACGGAAAAAGATCGAAGGGGGCGATGAGGAGTACGGCGGACGGATCAACCGTTCGGTCGCAAAAATGGAAAAGGATGAACAAAACGGCCTGGACCCACAGAAAGCCGGGGATTTTATCGCAAAAACCGCACTGAAAGATCGTGTCAAGCCGCTCTACACCATCGACTTCATTTCCGGTGCGGAATGTCTCCTTGACCGCATTCTTCCCAAAGGATTGGCTTATAAAATCGTCGGCAGCATGTACAACGGGTGAATGATCAGACAAGTGTTTCTTCGATAATACTCTTTTCAAAATCCACAGCCGGCAGCGGACGTGAGAAATAATAACCCTGTACCAATTCGCATCCCAGTTTTTTCAACAGCTTATACTGCGACTCCGTTTCCACGCCCTCTGCAATAACAGGCACCTGCAAATCATTCGCAATACCCAGGATCATCTCGACAAGATGAAGGTCTTTTTGATTTTCTTCGATGTTGGAGACAAAACTTCTATCCATTTTCAGCACATCAACCGGCATGGCAGAAAGCATATTCAGCGAGGAATAGCCGGTTCCGAAGTCATCCATCTCCACCGTATACCCTCCGGAACGCAGACTGTCCACCACCCGGATCACATGTTCCGAATTATCAGTGTAAGCGGTTTCCGTAACTTCCAGCTTGAGCGCATCAGGTTCAAGTCCGTTTTGCTGAAGAATTTGATCCAGCGTTACCTGCAGATTTGGATCAAAAACGTCAACCCGGGAGAGATTGACAGAAATCGGGATCGTCATCCCATACTGTATTTTCCAGCGGGAGACCTGACGGGCAGCCTGTTCCCAAACATATTTATCCACATCTCTGATCTTTCCGTTCCGTTCAAACAACGGAATGAAGTCGTCCGGGCCGATCAAGCCAAGATCCGGATGCTGCCAGCGGATCAGCGCTTCAGCGCTGACAAGTTTCGGAGGTTCAAATCGAATATCATACTTCGGCTGGTAGTAGACTTCAAACTCATAGCTGTCCAGTGCACGGCGCAGGTCGCTCAAAAGACGCTGGTCAAACAGTTCACGCTCGCGCACACTTTCATCAAAGACGATCAGATGAGACTGATAATGTCCGCGGGCCATGCTGCAGGCTGTGCGCGCCCGGTCAAAGAGCTGTACCGGCTCGAGTTCCTTTTGCCATGGCGCCACACCCATGCACAGCCGGATACTGGCATTCGGGGCCAAACTATCGAGTTTTTTCTGCAGCCGGTCAAATATCGGCTGATATTTATCAATTTGGCGGCAATAAATGTCAAAGCGATCCGCACCGAACCTGCCGCCGATCCCATCATGTTCTTTTGCGATCGTTTGAACTTCATTTCCTAAAACACGCAGAACATGGTCACCGAATTCCCGTCCGTTCAGGGCGTTGATCGAATGAAATTGTTCAATATTGATCACGATCGCATCCCGTGGCAGCTGAGGACGGTCGCGATACATACGGTTGGCATACTGAAAAAAATAATCCCGGTTATAAAGCCCGGTCAGGTCATCAGTTTCTGTTGCAGCAATCAACTGTTTTGCCTTTTTCTCCGCCCGGATGCTTTTGATCAAAAGGACCAAAATCACCAGAAATACGATTGAACAGATACTCAGGACGATTCCAAGGTTTTCCTCAATAACATCCCTCAGGCTGCGCCTGGCATCTTCCGTGACATAAAAGGAAAGCGCCGCATTGATAGATGAAGCGGGTACCTGTCCCACTGCCTTGGAAATGATCGAATACAATTGTGAATTGCTGCTGTCAATGGCAAACGTATAATCCAGACCGACACCGGTTGGAAATGTTGTCAGATTATATTTTTCGCACAATCGGGAAAGATTGTTGAAACGGTAGCTGCTGATCAGAACGGCGTCTGCCATACCGTCTGCCACCGCTTTCAGGCAATCCGGCGTGGTCGGATAATATACACTTCGCCATTCAGGGTAATTATCCAGGAGAAAAGCATCATAATTGGGGTTGCCTTCATTTACCGCTACGATCACATGTTCTTTTCTGGCGAAATTGTTCAGTTCCGACTGACGAATGATGGCAAACATATCCGTGCTCATCAGCGGCATTGTCATGACAATGCCCATTTTTTCCCCGTCATAACCGCTGAAGTTGATCGGGAACACACAATCCACCTCACCGTGCTTGAGCGCTTCGATCGCCTCGGAAATCGTCGGATACGCGACAGCTTCAAATTCAAGCTGTGCGTTTACCAGACAGTCTGAAGCACGTTCCAGAAAATCCCTGATGGCTCCGGTCAGCTCTCCCGTGTTTTTATCCTACGCACAGAAAGCCAGGTAATTATCCTGATATCCGATCCGGATCTTCCCGTGGGAGGCAAGCCAGTCCAGTTCTCCCGCGTCGAGAAATGCATTGTTCCCGGCAGTGTGGATGAACCTTTCGTACATTTCCAAATTAAAGAAACGATTCTCATCCTGTATCCTGCTCAGCGCGTCATTCAAGTCGGCGAGCAGATCGGGACGGCTGCCGCTGACGGCAAAGTAGTAATCGGATGAGCCCACCTTACAAATCGGCTTTGCTTTGCCCGGGTCCGTGAATGCATCCACCGTTACATAAGCATCCAGTTCACCGTTTTTGAGCATCTGCAGCGAGACGTCTTCATCCGTGGTCAGTTCGATCAGCTCTGCCCGAACACCATTCCGCTCCGCCCATTCAACATAGAAATCCCGTTGGACACTGTCTTTATTTACGCCGACACGTTTCCCGTTGAGCGTGGAAAAATCCGTTGAAGACAGTTCCAGATTGTCCGGAGCGGTAAACAGGTAATATTCTTCGGAGCCCATCGGCAGGTCGGCGTAAAGAATGTGTTCGGCTCGTTCCGCGGTATACGAAACATCGCTCATCAGGTCGATCTCGCCGTTCAGCAGCATCTGCATGAGATCCGACCAGCTTCATTTCACATATTCATAGGACCAGCCCGTATAAGCGGCGATCTTCAACTGATACTCATAGGCATAGCCGGTCCTTCGTCCGGATGCATCCATGGTGTTATATGAAGAATCATACCAGCCGACACGAACGGTTTTGGATTCATCCTGTGCAGCCGCCTGAAAAAAAACGAATACCTGAACAAGGAACAGCAGAAGTAATATTGACTTGATACGATGAAGAGGTTTCGCAATATCCATGATCCTTACCATCCTAATCGAGGCAAAGAAGAAAACTTTTCGGTTTCTAAGATCCCAAAAAGCCTTTAATGCATATAATATTATTATATTATACCTGATATCATTTTTCTGTTCAAGCCAATCGGAACAGTTCGTCAGCAATAAAAAAACAGGGTGACACATGAAAAATCAAACATATGATCTGGTCTGCATCGGGATGGCATTAGTCGACTCCATCATTAAAGGGTTCGACCCTGAACCTGTTTCCGCTTCAGGGTTCCGGGCAGTTTCCGGCTCGCTGAATGTCGGCGGGGAAGCTGTCAATGAGGCAATCGCTGCCTCCAAGTTAGGCATGAAGACAGGGATCCTCTGCGCATTGGGAAATGATGATGCAGGTCAGATCGTGAAACAGGCGCTGCAGCATTATGGTGTGGAAACCGGATTGATCCGGGTCTCTGAACAAACACCTGTCACCACCATGTTTGTGAACGAAGACGGGAGCAGGAAATCCATCACGAATGAGGCGCATAAATATAATTTTCACCCGGAAAAATATGCGGCACAGTTCACAAATGCAAAAGCCGTGATCCTGGGCTCGCTTTTCCGGGCGCCTTTTGATGATTCGGAGATCATCCTTGAGGTCCTGACACACGCCCGGAACGCCGGGCAGCTCGTCTTTGCAGACACAAAACTGCCGAACTTCCGGAAGCTGACACTGAAGGACCTCCGCGACTCTCTGCCTCTGGTCGACTATATCACCCCGAATGAGGATGAAGCAAAATATTTCAGCGGGGAGACGGAACCGGAAAAGATGGCGGATGTATTTCTGCAATACGGCGTGAAGAACGTCATTATCAAACTTGGATCAAAAGGCTGCTATTTAAAAAATAATCGGGAAGAATATCGTCTGCCGGCTTATAACATCAACGCCGTGGATGCGACCGGCGCCGGGGACAACTTCGCTGCAGCCTTTGCCTCTGAGATCCTGCGAAACGCCGACAACAGGGATGCCTTGTGCTTTGCAAATGCCTGCGGCGCGATCTGTACGACGGCAGTGGGAGCCGCCACTGCTCTGAAAAACAGAGAACAGGTCCTCAATTGGATGGAAGAAAACCGCTAACGATACAGCGACCGGTCAGGAGACGCATCAGAGGTTAGCGGCCCAGCGGTCAAACTGAAAAGCAATATTTTCCTTTGCGTGCGCGTCGCTGGAGAGGATCAGTGTACCGCCGTGTTCCCTGATATACTGCCGGATCTCCGCGGAAGGATAGGGTTCCGTCCGGTATCCACGGGAAATTGCTCCGGTGTTGATCTCAAAGGGCTTCCCCGTTTTCAGGAGTTCATCGACCGCCGTCTGCCAGGCTTTCCGATATCTCGGGTGATCGGTATCAAAGAAATGATGCTGTTCGTTGAACTTGGTGACCAGGTCAAAATGTCCGATGATATCACATTTTGTCTGACTCACGATATCCTTTTCGAGAGCGAAGAAATCTTCAATCATGGCAAACCAGTCGCCGGCATAATATTTTTCCACACCCTCAGAAAGGATTTCCGGGGTATTGTCCACGCACAGGTAATATCCGTCCGGCTGCCGGATGGAATGAACGGACCCGATGATGTAATCATAACTGTATGTATCATCCGAGTAATAGTCCCGTTCCAGACCGCAGAGCGCCCGGATCTTTCCGGCATAAATCGGTTTCAGCCGCTCGACCTCTTTCCGGTAGGCAATGGTTCCTTCCGGGGTCATGCCACAGTCATCGCTTTCGGAATGGGAATGATCCGAAAGCCCGATGGTTTCCAGACCTTTTTCGATTGCGGACTGTATCATCTCCTCCGGTGTGTTTTTCCCGTCGGAGAAGGTGGTGTGCATATGGCGATCCTGCATCAGTTCATCTTCTCCTGTTTCACCTTGTGGTCGATCACATGGCGGGATGCCAGTTCTTTGTGAATGTCTTCCAGAGAAATACCTGCCTCGACCATCAGCACCATCACATGATAGGTAAGATCTGCGATCTCATAGATCGTATTGGCTCTGTCCTGATCCTTGGCTGCAATAATGACCTCCGTGGATTCTTCTCCAACCTTTTTCAGGATCTTGTCCAGCCCCTTTTCAAACAGATAGGTGGTGTAAGAGCCTTCCTTTTTCTCCGTCTTGCGTCCCTCGATCAGCTTCATCAATCCTTCAAGCGTGAATTCATGGAGATTATCACTTTCCCAAACCGGATCGTTGAAACAGCTTTCGGTGCCTTTGTGGCAGGCAGGACCGTCCTTTTCAACCTTTACAACCAGCGCGTCCCGGTCACAGTCTGCCGTGATCGAAACGATGTGCTGATAATTTCCACTCGTTTCACCCTTCAGCCAAAGCTCCTGACGGCTGCGGCTCCAGAAACAGGTCAGTCCTTTTTCCATGGAGATTTTCAAGCTTTCCCGGTTCATATAGGCGAGTGTCAGCACTTTGCCGTTTTCCGCGTCCACAACGATCGCGGGAATCAGCCCTTTTTCATCAAATTTCAATTCGTTGATATCGATCATATGATAACCACTTTCCTAAGTTCACGCATCACAATCTTGCCGGAATACCCTGTTCCGCCATGGTCTGCTTCAGATCAGAGATCTTCACTTCACCGAAATGGAAGATCGAAGCGGCAAGCCCCGCGTCGACACCCGGAAGAGTCTTGAAAAGCGTGATGAAATCTTCGATCTTTCCCGCACCGCCGGAGGCAATGACCGGAACGTGCACAGCCTCACAGACCTTTTCCAGCATTTCCAGGTCGAAGCCCTGTTTGACCCCGTCCGTGTCGATGGAATTGACAACGACTTCACCGGCGCCTTCCCCGACACAGCGTCGGATCCATTCGATGGCTTCCATACCAGTGTTTTCCCGTCCGCCTTTCGCGAACACACGAAAAACGCCATCCACCCGTTTCACATCCGCGCTGAGGACCACGCACTGGTCGCCGTAAAGCTTGGCAGCCTTCCCGACCAGCGACGGGTCGCGGATGGCGCCGGAATTGACTGAGACCTTGTCCGCACCGCACTTCAGCACCCGGTCAAAATCCGCTGTGCTGTTGATACCGCCCCCGACCGTCAGCGGGATGAACACGGTAGCTGCTGTTTCTGTCAAAATGTCCGTGAACAGCGCCCGACCTTCCGCGGAAGCCGTGATATCATAAAAAACCAGTTCATCCGCTCCGTTGTCACTGTAATAACGGGCAAGGTCCACCGGAGAGGCGACATCGCCCAGTTTTTCAAAATTGATTCCCTTGACCACCCGTCCATCCCGGACGTCCAGACAGGGAATGATGCGTTTCGTAATCATCTTGCCGCCTCAATTGCTTTCTCCAGGTCGATCGCTCCGGTATAGTAAGCCTTGCCGATGATAGCCCCGTAAAGCCCCATCTTTTGGAGCTCTATGACATCCTCCAGCGTGGAGACGCCTCCCGAGGCAACGATCTGCACGTCGAGTTCTTGCGAAAGCTTACGGTAAAGCTCCCGGTTGGTTCCCCTCATGGCCCCGTCCCGGGAAATATCGGTGCAGATCAGCGTCTTGACCCCAATCTCGGACAGATGACTGCAAAACGGCATAAACTCAAAACGGGAGTGTTCCGTCCAGCCCTTCACCGCCACCATGCCATCCCGGATGTCAACTCCGACAGCAATCTTTTCACCATAAAGTTGCACAGCTTCCGTCAGGAATTCTTCATTTTCAACAGCCGCCGTACCCAATATCACCCGGTCCAGACCTGCGGAAAGATAGCGTTCGACGGTTTCCATGGAACGGATTCCGCCGCCGATCTCACAGAAAAGGCCGCTTTGCTGCCGGATGCACAGCACGGTTTCCATGTTGGGCGTTTTTCCGTCACGGGCTCCTTCCAGGTCGACCAGATGAATGTGGGTGGCTCCCTTTGCGGCAAAATCCCGGGCAATTTCTTCCGGATGCTCGCTGTAAACGGTCATCTGGTCGTAATCACCTTTGAACAGGCGCACGGCTTTACCCTGAAATAAATCAATTGCGGGAAACAGGATCATGCGGTTGCCTCCGTTTCACAAAAGGCTTTCAGGATATTCAGCCCGACGTTTCCGCTCTTTTCCGGATGAAACTGGCAGCCGAAAACATTGCCTTTGCCGACACAGGCAGTCAATTCCGCACCGTATTCTGTCGTTGCCAGCAGCGAATCATCACACCCTACAGCACTGTAGGAATGAACAAAATAGACGAAATCTCCCTCACGGGTGTAGCGCAGCAGCGGAGACTCCCGCTTGATGATCAGTCCGTTCCATCCCATCTGCGGGATCTTCAGCCCCTGCGGGATCTGTTCCGCGATCGGACGAATCTCCCCCTTCAGCAGCCCCAGACCTTCATGTTCGCCATATTCAAAACTGCGTTCAAAGAGCAGCTGCATTCCAAGGCATATTCCCATCAACGGTTTTCCCTGCGCGGCTTCTTCTTTCAATACACTGTCCAATCCGGATGCCCGAAGTTTCTCCGCAGCATCGGCAAAGGCGCCTACACCGGGGAGAATCAGGCGGTCGGCCTTTCGAATCACTTCCGGGTCAGCAGTGACGAATGCTTCGGCTCCGATGACGCCAAATGAGGATTTTAGGGAAAACAGGTTTCCGACACCGTAATCCAAAATCGCGATCATCAGAGGACTCCTTTGGTGGAAGGAATTTCACCTGCCAGCGCAGGATCGACAGCGACCGCGGTCTTCAGACTCCGTGCCACGCTCTTGAAAGCGCCTTCGATGATGTGATGACTGTTTTTCCCGGAGATTTGACGAATATGCAGCGTCATTCCCGCGTTATGGGCAAAGGCACGGAAGAATTCTTCCGTCAGTTCCGTGTCAAAGGTTCCGACCTTTTCTGTCGGGATCTGTAAATCATAAATCAGAAGTCCTCTGCCGGAAAGATCAACTGCGCTGAGGATCAGACTCTCGTCCATGGGCAGCAGCATGCTGCCGTAACGGGTGATGCCCTTCTTGTCTCCCAGTGCACTGGCAAAAGCCTGCCCAAGGGCGATGCCGATATCCTCCACACTGTGATGATCATCGACTTGTGTATCTCCCTTACAATTCACCTGAAGATCAAAGCGGCCGTGTTTCGCAAAAAGGGTCAGCATGTGATCGAGGAATCCCACGCCCGTATCAATTTGATTCGCTCCTGTTCCATCCAGGTTCAGACAAAGGTGAATATCCGTTTCTCCCGTGGTTCTGGTGATTTGAGCCTGCCTCATGCGCTTTTCTCCTCCAGTATTTCTTTGATGGTCCTTACCAGACACTCCATCTGTTCTTTTGTGCCGATGGTGATCCGATTATAATCGGAAATTTGCGGCAGGGTAAAGTGACGGATCAGAATTCCCCGTTCTTTCAGTTTCCGATAAAGCACTTCCCCGCTGATTTTCGGATGGCGGGCAAAGAGAAAATTCGAAAGGGAATCGGTCATCTCAAAACCCAGTTCTTTCAGCTTCTCCACACTCCATGCGCGATTTTCCATAATCACCCGGCAGTTTTCGCGATTGTATTCATCCTGCTGCAGACAGGCGATCCCGGCAGCAGCCGTCAACCGGTTCACGTTGTAGGGATTGGTTGAATATTTGACCGTGTTCAGGTCACGGATCAGCTCCGGTGAACCGGCGCCAAAACCCAGCCGCCCTCCGGCAAGGGAACGGGATTTGGAAAAGGTCTGAACCACCAGCAGGTTATCATATTTCCGAAGGAGCGGCAGACAGCTCTCCGCGCCGAAATCCACATATGCCTCATCCACCACAACCACATGGTCCGGATTTTCACGCAAAATCTGCTCGATCTCATCCCGGCTGAGCGCGACCCCGGTTGGGGCATTGGGATTGGCAATGAAGACCGTACCGGCAGCCCGGAAATAATCCCCGATCCGGATCGAGAAATCCGGCTGCAGGGGAATCTCTTTCCATGGCAGTTGGTTGATTTGAGCAAAGACAGGGTAAAACCCGTAAGTCAGGTCCGGAAAGATTGCCGGTGTATTCTGATCACAAAAGGCCATGAAAGCAAAGTTCAGAATTTCATCCGAACCGTTGGTCATCAGCAGCATATCCGGTTCCAGTCCCAGCCGTTCGGCAAGGATCTTCCGCAATTCCGTGCATTCCGGATCCGAATAAAGCCTCAGCCGGCTGCTTTCCTGACGGACAGCCTCTGCCACATCCGGATGCGGCGGGAAAGGACTCTCGTTGGTGTTCAGCTTGATGTACTGCTGGTCCCTGGGCTGTTCCCCCGGGACATAAGCCTTCAGATCTTTGTATTTTTCAGAGAAAAAACGGCTCATGATTCCGCCTTTCTTTCCAGGTATTCCTTTTGATTCAAAAAATTTGACAAGTGTACTTCCCTATGAAAAAATGATTATTCGGATGTAATCATTCAGAATACGTGATGGGAAATTATTTGATTTGCTCGGAATTGAGCCAGCGGAATTGTTCCCATATTAATATGTTCTGAAAGGTGGCTTCCGAATCATTTATACAATGAAATAAGTATACTGTAAAATAATATTGTGTAGTGTATTCTTGTAATGATTCAGTATGGATTACATGAAGACTGAATTAACATGCTCATCCCCGGTTTTTCTATGAAATCTCAGACACTTTCTGAATATTTACGTTTCAATTATAAAATTCAGTGGGAAAAAATCATTTGAAAAATTATCTGAAAAACAAACTAAGATGTGTATAATTTTTAAAATAATACGAGATATTTTCTCTTACGATCTTCGTGAAAACGGTGTGTCAATTTGTCAGATCGCAAAAATTTATAAGGTCAACAGGAATACCGTCAGCTCTTTCATCAAGAACAAAATCGATTAAAATTAAACTTATTATTGTCTGAGCCATCAGAACAGGTTCCGGTGACTTATTCTGAACAGTTATGCAAACCTCTTCATAAAGGAGACGATTGAAGATGATTATTAATATTCGAAAGCATTTTGATCATGACCGTTATGATGAATATATGAAGCAATATGTTTATGAAATTCATGACAGCGACGCTGAAAAAGCTTGTGAATGCGCGGCCGGAGCCGTAAGCAAATATGAACAGGAATATTTGGATGGCGAAATCGATGATGATGTTCTACTGCAGGACTATGTTGAATCAGCCTTCAGGGATTCCGGGATCACATTTGAGCGTAAGGAAATCAAAATTCTCGATTGTTACTTGTTTTGATAACAATTCAGAACACGCCATCGGGGGCGGTTACGCGCCAGCGGAACTGTCACCGGAAGAAGTAATCGATGAAATGTGACGGTTCCATCCTTCGGATAGTAGTGCTTCGTCCTGAATAGATAACAATTCTGATGGATTTCTGAAAGAACAGAGGAGAATAACCCTGACCGTTGATGACATCCCCCACCACAAGCGCAGCTCTTTGTCCTCCACCGCACCATTGAGATCATGGACGAGATCGACCAGGTGATTGAGCTTTAGGATAATTATGAACAAATTCCCCATCCGGTTTTACGATGATCGAGCCCTTCGAGCCATTTGGGATGAAAAATATTTCAAATGGTGATTTTCCGCGATCGATGTCGTCAGCGCCATCAACGGGGAAGACGATGCTGTCAAAGCCGGAAATTACCGGCGCCGGCTGAAAAGGAAACTGAAAAACGACGGTGTTCAACTCGTGAGTGACACTCACGAGTTCAAATTCGAAGCGCCGGACGGAAAAAAACGGAATGCAGTTGCACTCGGCAGTCAGACAATTCCTAAATAAAAAATTATATTCGAAGGTAAGCAACTGTAATATTATTACGGAAGCGTAAATAAATTACGGTATTATTATAGATAACTGTTATAAATTCATGAACAGGCCTCAATTAATCTGAGAGGAGTGTGATTTGAAATGCTGAAACGGTTCGAAGCAGAAAATTATAAAGGATTTGCTAAACGACTCGTTTGGGATCTAAATGCGCGGGATTACTCATTTAACCGTCACCTGGTACAAAATGGGATAGTAAATAAAGCAATTATTTACGGAAAAAACGGAATTGGAAAGAGCTGCCTTGGTCTGGCATTGTTTGATATCACTTTGCATTTGACGGATAATGAACGGATCAATGCCGGATATCTTTCTAATTACCCCAATCTGCATAATCCTGATGATCCGGTATCCTTTACCTATGTTTTTCAGTTTGAAAATGATGAAGTAATATACAACTATCAAAAATCCGGACCTGATTATCTGCTTAATGAACAGCTGTTTTTCAATGGTGAAATAGTGCTGGATTATGATTATTTCGACGAAGAGAAACAATATATTTCAGAAAAACTGAAAAGCAGCCTGAATATTGATCTTGTGGACAACAAACTTTCTGTGATTAAATTCATATATCGCAACACACCTACAAATTTCAATACTCTTCTCACCAAAATGGTCAGATTCTGTGAAAATATGCTCTGGTACCGCAGTCTATCTGACGGAAATATGTATGCGGGATTTACAAACGGTGTAACCGCTTTGGTTGAAAACCTGTATCAAAAGGGACAATTAAAAGAATTCGAACAGTTTCTGAGAGAAAACGGATTGGAATATGATCTTAAATTTGTACCCTTAAACGGAAAACATGAATTGATGGCAGTGTTCTCTGATGGAAACCATAAAAACATGACACCATTCACCTCCATTGCTTCCACAGGAACGATGGCATTGTTCCTGTTTTTCACCTGGCAGACATTGGCTTTTGACCAGGTCACATTCCTGTTCATCGATGAGTTTGATGCTTTTCTGCATTTTGAATCTGCCGAGAATCTCATCAAATTACTCAATGAAAACAAAACGTTTCAATCTGCTCTGACCACGCACAACACGTCTCTGATTTCAAATTCAATTACCCGCCCGGATTGCTGCTTTATTATGACAGAGAACAAAATCACGAGCTTTGCCAATTCAACAAGCCGTGAATTGCGCGAAGGGCATAATCTAGAGAAACTGTATAAAAGCGGAGAATTTGGTGGATAAACAGAATGCGAAGATCCTGATGCTGGTAGAAGGACAGAAAACAGATGTAAAAATCATGGAACATCTGCTTTCTGTCTATGGCATTCGGGATCATCACCAAATCGTCTCCTATAAAACAAACATTTATGTTTTATACAAAAAGATGTTTGCTGCGGATGACCCGGACTCACTGGATCTGCTGCAGGTGCTGAAGGAGAATGAAAAAGATGCATCGAAAAAACATATCTTCGATGAACGCTACAGCGATATTCTGTTGATTTTTGATCTTGATCCGCAGGATACAGAATTCTCATCAGAAAAGATTCGCCGGATGTTGGAATATTTCAACGAATCCACTGAAAACGGGATGCTCTACATAAATTATCCCATGGTGGAATCTTATTATCACATGAAGAGTTTACCGGATCCTGAATATCAAATCAGAACAGTTTCTTTGGATGACCTTGAGAGGAAAGAATATAAAACCAGGGTCAGAGATGAATGCTTATGCAATTTCAGAGACTTTGCACAAAGCAAAGAAGAATGTAATATCGTAATCCGTCAAAATCTCGAAAAAGCACTGAGGATTACGGGAAAGATGGCTGATGAGAATTTATTTCTTCCGCTATCACTTGATATTTTATCCGTGCAGGATAGTAAAATGAAAGAGGATAGAATTCTCTATGTTCTTTGTACCTGTGTTTTTTATATTGTTGACTTCAATCCGAAATTGATCGTTTCCGATTTTGGAAATCAAAGTGATACTGATATCACAAAGATGGAATAACGTACAAGTTGATCAGAAAGGACATCTGGAGCACTGACAACGGGTAACCGGCAACTGATTACTGATTTTCAAACCGGATCAGCGCGCTGCGTGCATGACCGGTGAGCCCTTCCTTCCGGGCAAACAGGGCAACATCCTCCGCTACCCGGCTCAAGGCATCCTTTGTAAAATAGGTGTACTGCGATTTTTTCACGAAATCATCGACTGAAAGCGGGCTGGAAAACCGGGCTGTTCCCTGTGTGGGAAGAATGTGATTCGGACCGGCCAGGTAATCTCCCAGCGCCTCCGGACAATTCCTGCCCAGGAAAATGGAACCGGCATGCCGGATGCTGTCCAGATAGTCGAAGGGGTTATCCACACAAAGCTCCAGATGCTCCGGCGCAATCTCATTGGCGATCTCGATCACCGAGCGCAGGTTTTCCGCAATGATGATTTTCCCGTTCCGGTCGATGGATTCCCGTGCAATTTCATAACGTTCCAGCAGCGGGAGCTGACGTTCCAGCTCATCCCGCACCTGAAAGGCAAGCTCTTCAGAATCCGTGACGAGTACCGCACTGGCCATTTTGTCATGCTCCGCCTGGCTCAGCATATCCGCCGCAACATAGACCGGGTTGGAGTTACCGTCCGCAGCCACCAGTATCTCACTGGGGCCGGCAATCATGTCAATGGAAACAACACCGTAGACCTGTCGTTTTGCCTCCGCAACATAAGCATTGCCAGGGCCGACGATCTTGTCAACTTTCGGAACGGATTCCGTACCGTAAGCCAGCGCCGCAATTGCCTGGGCACCGCCTGCCTTGATGATGGTATCCGCACCGGCAGTCTTTGCCGCTGCCAGAATCGCAGGGTTGACCTTCCCGTCAGGACCGGGCGGGGTGGTGATCACGATTTCCTTCACACCGGCAATTTTTGCCGGGATCACATCCATCAGGACGGTCGAGGGATAAGCAGCGGTACCGCCGGGGACATAAACACCGGCACGGTCCATAGGGATCACTTTCTGCCCCATGACGATCCCATTTTCATCATTGATGATGAAGGACTGCCGGACCTGAGACCCGTGAAACTTCCGGATGTTTGCGGCAGCCTCTTCCAGGACACGGAGAAAGTCCGGTTCCACCGCTGCAAAGGCTTCGTCAATTTCTCCCGCTGTGACGATCAGGGAATCCAGCCGGGCATGATCGAATTTTTCGGTATATTCCTTCAAAGCTGAATCGCCCCGTTCGCGGACATTTTGAATAATTTCAGCAACTGTCTTTTCTGCATTTACAGTCGGCATGGATCGGTCGAAGATCTCCCGATTGCTGACCTCTCCGTATTTCATGATCCGTATCATTATGCTGTAATTTCCTTTCTGAGTTCCCTGCATAACCGCTCGATCTGCTCTGTTTTGAATTTAAAGCCGGACTTATTCGCGATCAACCGGGCTGAAATCGGAACAACTTCTTCTATCACCTGCAAATGATTTTCACGCAGGGTCTTGCCCGTTTCAACGATGTCGACGATCACATCCGAAAGCCCCACGATCGGAGCGATCTCGATAGAGCCGTTCAAATGGATGATGTCAATATCCCGACCGATCCCGGTGTAATAGTCACGGGCGATACGGCTGAATTTTGTCGCCACACGCAGCGTGCGGTTGATATTATCCTGAAAACCTTCCGGAGCGGCCACTGCCATGCGGCATTTCCCGATGTTCAGGTCCAGCAATTCATAGACTTCCGGCTGATACTCGAGCAATATATCCTTCCCGGCCACACCGATGTCTGCCGCGCCACGCTCAACATAAATTGCCACATCGGAGGGTTTGACCCAGAAATAGCGGACATCCGCCGCTTCATTATCGAAAATCAGTTTCCGGCTGTTTTCCAACACGGCAGGGCATTCAAACCCGGCTCTGGCAAACATGGCATAAACCGTTTCACCCAGCCTGCCTTTGGGAAGCGCAATGTTAAGCATAGCTTTCTTTCTCCTCGTTCAGCCTTTCCAGCATATCCAGAAAGACAGCAAAACCGATTGCCCGGTCCCTGCGTCCCATTTTCCGCATCAGGGTATCATACTGCCCGCCGGAAAGAACACAGTCCGGAATGCCGCTGATGAACCCTTTGAAGGTGATGCCATTATAATATTTCAGGTCACCGGTGGAGGAAAAATCGATACAGATCCGCTTTTCCAATTCATCGTCTGAGAAAACCGACATTGCCTGTTCCAGCTCCGCCGCATAATTGCCGATACCGCCCGCTTCAGCAAGTTTTCGGACCTCCGGAAGAATCTCCAGTGGGTTTCCGTATGCTTTCAGCAGATGCAGCAACCCGTCTTCAGCGCCTTCCGGAATTTCCTGTTCCCTGCATATGCGGCTGATTCCGTGGAGATTTTTCTCCGCAGCACAGTGAAGGATCTTTTTCCGGATCAATTCGCTGTCTGTGATCCTGTCCGTGAATGCGGAAAGGATCCCAAGATGGCTGACTTCCAGCACGAAATTTTCTGAACACAGCCTCAGGCTTTCCGCTGCCAGACGCAGCGCTTCTGCGATACAGGGACTGTCGACCGCTCCGGTACATTCCAGACCGACCTGCGTCAGTTCGCGGAAACCGTTTGCTGAAGCTGAAACACGGTAGACATTTTCATAATAATACAGCTTGCGCAGCTCACCGGGAGTATCTTTCCCGTTTTTAACGATGGAGAGCGTCACATCGGGCTTCAGTGCCATCAGGCGTCCGTTTGTATCGGTAAAGGTGATGACTGATTTTGACAGCAGAAAATCCTTATTGCGGCTGTACAAGTCATATTCTTCGAATTTACTCATTTTATAACGGTTGTAGCCGTGATTGGAATAAAGCGAGCGCAGTTGAAAACCGATCCGCTCCTGCTCATCCATCACCTGATCATTGATAACCATCCGGATACCCTCTTTTTTTTGCAGAATTATACAGCACTTTCCCAATGGACAGGCATATTTTAAACACTTCATTATGCTAACACTTTATTGTGATAAAGTCAACGCCGCATCATGAAATTTATGAAGTATGGACTGCTTCTGCACACCATCCGGTAAATCCCGGATACTCTGATTCAGTTCATCAGGAACAAAAAAACATCAAACCGCGTTATGATTATGTAGAAGATCATTCAAAACCGATGATGTGCCACAGGCAACAGTCCCTGTGCACACTGTTTTGAGTGATAACCAGGAAAGGAATAAAATCATGAAAAAAATCATTACACTTTGTCTTATCATGTTCACACTCGTCTGCACGGCAGCATGCTTCGCACAGACAGTTTACACCAATGACGGGTTGAAACTCTCTGTCCCGGATGAATATGTCGACAAACTGCTTGTCCAGACGCCCGAAAATAACGAAAGAGGCACGCTTTTTTCCGTCTCCGAGATTGAATCCATCGAAGCAGCAAAGGCTGCCGGCTACACCTGGGAAGGGGCCGGATGGCTGTTCAGCATCAGCCGTGTCAGCGAAGAAAGAATGAAGGAGCTTCGCTGTTCTGAAATGTCGGGATACATCATTTTTGCGAAAGACACCGAAGGCCGCTACTATGTGTTCAATCACCCCACCGATGTCCGTCTTGTCCGTGAAGATTACAGTGATCCGGACGCATTGAAAGATTGGAGCAAACTCAATGAATGGGGACACAGCGTCCGTGAAACCTTCATCGCGGAGAATGAAGGACTCACCGCTGAAACCTACGGCAACACGGAACTGGATATCGCCTTTGCGCGCATGATGTTCATGGACGACACAAATTACACCGTCACTACACTGGAATACGGTGCACAGAAACCAAACGGCATCAAAGCTGCCGACTACATCGAACCCTTCACCCACGATGTCGTTTTTATTCCTGAGCGCGACGCGGAAACCCCGGACGGAGAATATGTCACGCTGACCTTCCCGGATATCGATCTGCACTTCGATTTCTTCCTCCTGGACGGGAAAGAAAACTACATCCGCCAGGTCTGGTTCAACGGTGAAAATAAGCTGATGTACAGAGCCGAATTCAAGGATGAGAGCATCAAAGCCGGTAAGGTAATGGAAGACTTTTATCATGAAATGGTCCTGCACAACACACTCGGCTACACCCCCGATGACATGCCCGGCACCTGGGCCGAAAAGATCGCCGGCCGCGGCAGCATTGAAATCTCAAAAGGGGTTGAAGAAGGAAAATATGACATTAAGATCCACTGGTCTGCCAGCGCCTACCAGATGGCTTACTGGGAAATGACCGCCGAAGCGACCGGGAACGGAGCCGAACTCCGTTACGAAAATGGCAGACACTCTCTCCTGACCTGGGAGTCAGAGGACAGCATGACGGAAGAAGAGATCTACACAAACGGCAGCGGCACTTTCAACCTGCTCAGCACCTATGAACTGACATGGGATGATGAAACCGGGCATGCCGCAGACGATACGGTTTTCATCAACGCCGGCAAGTAATTTTGTTGAAGGAACCCGCGGAGAGGCTTTTCCATGAAAAAAATCTTTTTCATACCTGTTTTGATCCTCCTGACAGGATTGATCCTGTCAGGGACCGGCAATGTTATTGCAGAATCCACCACTCCGCGGATCATCCTTTATACATCCTATCGGCAGATGGGATGGGGAGACCGCGTTCAGATCGGCAGTGTGGATGACCTGGGCGTGGTACGGCTGCTGACCGGGAATGATGCCAAGCTGAAATGGCCTTACAAACCTCAGGAACAGCTCGATTATCTTTCACAGACAGATCTTTTCACGGAAAAATATACCTTGACACATGACGACCTTTTTGCTCTCAAAAGTCTGGTTTTCGGTGCGGAAGATCAGGGCAGCAAATCTGTCCCGGCTGCCGATGACGCGGGAACAGAAAAAAGCTATGCGGTCCGTTATTCAAAAGAGGGTGAACCGACCTTCATCCTGCTCGGGATGTCCGGGGATGACATGTTTGAAAACAGCGATCCGACCGCACAGGCCCTTTACAGGATGCTTCGTGTGCTCTTCCCGGAAGTGACCACTTATGCCTATGATTCGCTCGGGATGGGTCCGCAGGGGTTCACTCCGGTCCCGCTGGCAGAGTTTCTGGAACTGGATATGAATGCGGTCATGAACGCGGAAATCAGAGGATATCTTTCTGACTGTGAGGCGGGTCCCATTCCGCTGGAGCTGACGGCAGAAGACAAAGCAGGCCTGATTTCACTGATAGAGAACGGAATCGTGACCGGGAAGGCCGATTGCATCGTCTCGACCGGCGGATTTAATGATTATAATTTCTTTGATGCGGCCGGCAATTGGATAGGGTCAGTCTCATTTGAGGACGGACTGCTGATAAAAGGCGACGGGCATTATTATTTCGAAATACGCTGATAAGGGAACCTCGAAAAACTCATCAGCGGGGGTATGGGGGCTGCATAGCCCCCGGAAGCCATGGCGCGGGAAGGTTATTTTCCGAGAAAAAATAATTCTGAATCCCGCGCCATAATGATCGAACTGTGAATGAGGTCAAAATTTTAGGACTTTTTAGAGGTTCCCATAAATCATGTATCGGGACAATTATTGAGGAACAATGATTGACAAAAACGCAGTCTATCAGGCAAATTTGAAAAACGCGGAAGATGGAAAAGCCGCTTATGAACAAATTCTCCGGGAGTTTGATCATGGGCCGGAAACCAACACCGCCCTGCTGATGAAAATTCTGGATGACAATAAAGACACCGAATATGGGAAACGATACGGATTTGCGGATATCAAATCCATTGAAGAATATCAGCAAAACGTGCCTGTCATCACATATGAAGACATCCATCCCCTCATCCGTCGTATGGAAGACGGAGAAAAGAACATTCTCACGGCCTATGCGTGCAATCACTTTAACCTGACTTCAGCCACATCCGGAGAACCGAAACATATACCGATGTCCCGGGAACAGACCGATGTTTTTCTCAAATACGACAAGCTGTATAAAGACGGCTTAAAAGCCGTATCGCTCGATCCGTCATGGATGGAGGGCAGGGCTTTTTCTACTTCGGAAGGACAGCATCTAACCCTTCCCAACGGGATCACGATTGGCGATGCCTCCTCGGTTATGGCCAATTATATCCGTGGCGGAAAAGCCACGATCGGTTCCGCGCTGGAAACACTTTACACCTCCCCGATAGAGGCAACTCTTCCTGTTCCACATACCGACACCCGCTATATTCATGCCCGTTTTGCGCTGATGGACCGCGACATCACAGGCATCGTGAGCGGTTTTTACAGCCTTGTGCTGAGCTATCTGAAGTACATTGCTGACAATTATGAACTGCTGATCAACGACATCGAAAAAGGCGCCATCCATCCTGACATCATCCTCACTGAAGAGACAAGAGCATCTTTGCTTTCAAAAATCGCACCGCTGCCTGAACGGGCGGCGGAGCTGCGGGAAATCTTCAAAAACGGGGCAGATTTCTGTTTCATCCCCAGGGTATGGCCGAAGATGATTTATATCACCGGTGTCGGGAAAGACGGATTTTCCGTTTATGACCGGATCATCAAAGAAAACTATTCAGGCGGCTGCCTGAAAAACATCTATTCCGGTGTCAATGCATCCGAAGGGCTCTGGTCTGTACCGGCGGGCATTGATGTTGAAGACAGCATCATGGCTCCGGACAGCGCTTTCTTCGAATTTCTGCCGGTAGACGCCGGGGATGACTTCACCCGCTGCGTGACAATGGCAGAGGTCGAGCCTGGCAAAACCTACGAACTCATCGTCACCAATCTCTGCGGGCTGTATCGTTATCGAACCAGTGATGCCGTCGAAGTGACCGGTTTTCAGGGGAATACCCCCATGATCCGTTTCATGTACCGGGTCAACCGCACCATCAACATGGTTTCCGAAAAGACCACGGAAAAAGCGATCCAGATGGCCGTTGAAGGAGCCATGCAGGAACTCGGACTGGAGCTCTCCGATTACAGCTTCTATCCGGATACAGACAGCCTGACCTATGTTTTCCTTGTCGAACCGATGAAAGAAGAAGTGGGTGTCAGTGAACAGCAGCTTGCGGAAACACTGATGAGACAGATGCGTCACCTGAATGAAGACTATGCGCATTATGTAGATGAAGGGCTCGTCCCTCCTCCTGCAGCACACTGGCTCCAGCCCCAGACGATGAAGCTTTATCGTGACCTGATGATCTTCAAAGGAGCCTCTGCCAATCAGATAAAACCGGTGCGTGTCATCATCAACGAAGATCAGAAAAAATTCTTCTTCGGTCTGATCATGAAACCCGAATCAGACCCTGCAAACCGGGCTGAAGCCACATCATAACGGTGAATTATTTTTCTTCGATCCAATGCCGCTGGGTCGGTTCCCAGGTCCGTTCGCTGATGATATAGCGGGGACGATGTTTGGACTCCAGATAGGTCTTCCCCACGTACTGGCCGATCACACCCAAGCTGACAAGCTGGATCCCGCCCAGCAGGCAGATGATGCAGATGGTAGAGGTCCAACCAACTACGGTGTGCCCCATGAGTGCCCGGATCACAGCCCAGACAGCGGTCAATATCCCAATGCAGCTGAACAGCAGCCCAATTCCAGTGATCATGGAAACCGGCTTGATGGACAGGCTTGTGATGCCGTCAAAAGCCAGTCCCAGCATTTTTCTCAGCGGGTAATGGCTTTCTCCGGCCATCCGCTCCGCCCGTTCATAATACACCGAGGTACTCTTGAAACCCACCAGCGGGAACATGCCTCGCAGGAAGATGTTCACCTCTTCGTAATCGGCGAAATGCTGCAATACCAGTGAACTCACCAGACGGTAATCTGCATGATTGAAAACCACCTCCGCACCCAGCGCGTTCATAACTTTATAAAAACCCTCAGCCGTTGTCCGCTTGAACCAGGTGTCTGTCACACGTTTTGAGCGCACGCCATATACGATCTCACAGCCGTTCAGGTATTCATCCACCATGGCATCCATGGCATTGATATCATCCTGTCCATCACAGTCGATGGAGATCGTGATGTCACACTTATCCTTTGCCTCCATTAATCCTGCCAGCACTGCAGCCTGATGTCCCCGGTTCCGGCTCTGGCAGATGCCGAGGTAATGCTCATCGCTGTTCGCAAGATCCGTTATGATCTGCCAGGTTTTGTCTTTGGACCCGTCATTGACAAACAGAATGCGGCTGTTGGGACTGATCTTTCCTACATCGCTCAGGTCATTGATCTTTTTCAGGAACAGAGGCGCTGTCATCGGCAGCACCTGTTCTTCGTTATAACAAGGTATTACGATCCATAAAACCGGTTTGACTTCCAACGTGTTATCCCTCTTCTCATTATTCAATATTTAAGAAAACATCTAAAAGCATCAATTTTTCTCTGTCCCGAGGAGATTCAGAGAATAAATTCTCTGAATCTCCTCGGGAGGATTCCGGGGGCTGCCGCCCCCATACCCCCGCCCGGGAGTTTTTTCGAGGTTCCATTAACAATCATCAGCAAGTAACTGGCATCCTGTAACTGAACAAAAGTCAGTTATCCTAATTCTCTACCGTGATCAGATCACGAAGCAGATAGTGAAAATTCGGCTTGGAGGAAGACCTGTTTTCCGGATACCCCCACCTGAGATCCGTGACGATACGCGGGTCATCCGGGTTTTCACCGATAAAACTGCCTTTAAAGACTTCGATCTGTCCTTTTTTAATTGCTTCGATCACCCGGTTCACCTCTGTGACGGTACCTTTGGAAACCACATTATCATTCAGTTCCAGCATTTCCAGCCAGCCCTGATCGAACCCTGCCCAGACATCATTCCCGTTTACATTTCCGCTGACAACTTCTTCAATCGGCATGTTGTTCATCACCGCCTGCACAGCACCGCTGATATAAGGATCCCAATTGATTCTCGGACTGACCAGAGAAACTGACGGCGCAATATCGATCATGTTTTGATTAAAACCGACATGAAAAACCGTCTTCTTCCCAGCGGCGTCCTGACAGGCTGCCGCAGGTCCGGTCGTACCGCTGTTCTGTGCTATGATGACACAGCCTTCATCGATCAGCTCTTTGGCAATGTTCTTCTCCACGAGGAAATTACTCAAAGCCTGAGAAAAGCGCACGCGCATCAATGCTTCCGGGACAACAGAATGGACACCCAGGTAAAAAGATGTAAATCCGGAAATGACTTCCGCTGTCTGATAGGAGCCCACATAACCGACCAGCGCTTCATCCGCAGTGATCACTCCGGAATCGATCAGTTCCCGCAGCTTCAGCCCGGCGACAACGCCACCGGCATAATGAGCCTCAAAACTCCTGGCATTGAAGGTATGGAAATTATCCCCTCCCTTTGAATTCACTGCCACAGCATTGGAGATTTGACAAAATTGCACATCCGGATTATTCCGGGCAGCCACACGCACCGCATTGGAACGGGTGTTGGCAAAAATGATGTTACAACCGCTGTGAACCAGCTCCATCAGCGCTTCTTCCGTCTGGTCATTGCCGACATTTGCTTTGGTGAAGATCTCGACATGTTCCTGGAATTCCTTCTCAAGCGTGTTCCGGGATTGAATAAAATTGTTGGTGTTGACCGTCATCTCATCATTTTCAGAAAGGAAACCGACCCGAACCAGGTCAAGCGTGACCTTCTCTTCCCAGATGTTGTAGATAAAACTGAATGCAGTCAGAACTGCGAAACAGATGAGAAACGTCACCAGATAATAACGCTTCATGCCGCACCTCCTTCATCCGTCTTCTCCTCCGGTGTTTCTGCCAGGGACGGATAAAGTTTCTTCAGGTCAATGGTACCGTCTTTCAGCAGCCGCAGCAGAATGTCATCAATATCAGGATCAAATTGCGTACCTCTGCCACGTTCCATCTCACCCAGCACATACCCGAAATCCATCTGTTTGCGGTAAACACGGTTGGCAGTCATGGCATCAAACGCGTCTGCTACTCCGATAATGCGGGCAAAGAGCGGGATCTCTTCGCCTTTCAGACCCTGCGGATAGCCTCTGCCGTCTATACGTTCATGATGGTAAAGCGCACCATCCAACACATGCGGGATAAAGGTCAGGTCATGCAGGATCTCAGCGCCGCGAGTGGTGTGAGATTTCATGATGGTGTATTCTTCATCCGTCAGGCGGGAATCCTTGTTCAGAATGGCATCCGCAATGCCGATCTTACCGATATCATGCACCAGGGCTGCCCGGCGGAGGTTTTCAATATCCTCCTCGTTCATTCCCATTGCTTTTGCAATCATCACCGAATATTCGGAAACACGCCAGGAATGCTGGCTTGTACGCTCGTCCTTGGCATCCACCGCTTTCGCGATCGCGATGATGGTGTTGTTGCTCATCTCAACCTGTTGCTGGGAAAGCGCCAGCTGAGCCCGCTGGATCGCCATCACCCGCTCATTATGATTGCGGACAATATACGTAGTGAACCAGACCGCCGCCACCAGCGGAACAAGCACAAGATAGATCGTAAACCAGGAATTATCGTAGATTTCTTTCGTTTTTATGACGTCATAAGTGCGCTGGGTCAGGAGCGACTGGCGGTTGTTGTCAAAAACACCCAGGTGAAAAACATATTCACCCACTGACAGATTTGTATAAACAGCCGGGCGCAGCGCATCCAATGTCATCATGCGCCAATCGTCATCAAACCCTTCCAGATAAAACCCCACATAAGGAACTTGCACGGAATAGTTGATGATCTCCGGGACAATTTCCAGCCGGGTCGTATTGCGGGGAACAATGATCGTCTTATTGCGGTCGATCGTACCTGTCTCGTTGTTCAGGATCACAGAAGCCACAGACATGCGATAGACATGGGCAGCGTCTGTATAAGCGTTGGTGTTCAGCATGTAGACACCGGAATCGGTTGGCAGATAGATTTCACCGTCATCATTGCTGTAATTCCAGGAATTGGCAACCAATGAACTGTCCAGCCCGCGCCGCGAATCCAGCAGTTCATACTGGTAGTCATTCTGATCTGAAACGACATCTTCGCGCGCCGCCACATAAATGCCCGCGCTGCTCATCACAAACAACCTGTCGCTTGTTTCATTGAGATATACATTGTAATTGTTATAATAAGGGAAATTATTGAGAATGCGGACAGAACCGTCCGGGTCCATGTAACACATCCCGTTGCTGGTGATAATAAAAACGCCCTTTCCTTTTTCATCATAAACAGTACGCAGGATAACCTCGGAACTCAATCCGTCTGTCCGTGTCATGACCTTTGTGACCTTATGCCCATCGAGAACGGCCAGGCCGCTCCCATCGGTTCCCACCAGGATGCGCCCGTCCGGAAGCTCTGTGGCTGTGAGGATCATCGTATTGACAGCACTGTTAGCGCTGCTGATAGTCTCATCGATTTGGTGATCCCGAATAAAACTGACCCCAACGTCGCTGCCGGCCAGGATCGTACCGTCTGAAAGCTCAAAGACCACCCGGGCACGGTTCCCGAAGATGACATCATTCGAACTGTAAATATGCTGCGTCCCATCCGCTTCGATTTCCAGCAGACCACCGCCATAAGTACAGATCCAAAGACTGTTCTTTGAATCCACCAGCATACAGCGGATACGAACATTTTCCAGTTGTTCAGTCAGTTCGTTGTGAACCTGAACGCTAAGATCCTCGCTGACAATATCAAGCCCGTTATCCGTCCCGAAATAATAATGATCTTTCCAAAAGGCCACTGCGTTCACCACCCGCTTCTCAAGTCCCATGGTTGAATATATATCAAGGAAAGAGGAAGGGGCGAGCCGCAGCAAGCCAAGCCGGGAAGAGGAAAACCAAAGGTTGCCTTGATAGTCGATCAGCATGTTGTCGATGGAGTTTTTGAATTCATTGGTGTTGATGACACGGAAAGTTCCGTTGATGTCAAAATATCCAATACCGTTGTCTGCTGAGACAAACAGGTCACCGTTATCCAAATAATTCAGATCCTTCAGGTTCGTGAGCGTTCCGGTTTCCAACATACCCTGTTCCTGAAAGTGTCCATCGGATATATCGTAAATATAAATTTTACCCTGCGATGTGCCCGCCAGCAATTTCCCGTTGGGAGCGAAGGTACAGGCGCGGAAGATCTCATTGCCGTTCGCCATCTGACGGGAGCTGAGGATCTTACCGCCTCTCATGAGGAACAGCCGTCCGTTATTTGTCACCGCGGCGACATTTCCTTCCGTATCCGCCGCGATCCTGTCGGCATAACTCACTTCCCAAAGCGTGTTGACGACTTTATAACCGTTGTTCAGAGAAAGCACCTGCAGGCTGCCGGTCGTCCCGATGTAATAATAACCGTCCGCGCTTTGAATGATGGAGCGGACTGAATCGGTCGGCAGCCCGATAGAGCTGTCTATCACGCTGCTGATTTTTTCGTTGATCACGATCGTCAGGCCGTTATCATTGGTCCCGATCCACAGCCTTCCTTCCGCATCGACATAAAGGCAGTTCACGTTACGGACAGAGTCATAATTATCCATCCAGCGGAATTCGCTGCCGTTATATCGGTAAAGACCGGCATAGGTGCCGATCCACAAAATGCCGTCGTTGGTCTGTTCGATGTCATTCGCTTCACCGCAGGGCAGCCCGTTTTCCGAACTGTAAACAGTCTGGACATAATTGCTGTAATTCGTCCCGGTCTGCGGAATTTCCATCTGTGCCTCAGCAGACTGCTGTCCGAAAAGAGAGAAAATGAGCAGAAACGGAATGATTCCGACCGCACTTTCTGCGTCTGTTTCACCTTTTTTTTCGTAATGCCTGCGGACCACCTTAATCAGCACAAACAGCAGGAGCATACAAAAAACTTTATCCACAAAATCGAGATAAAATTGTCCGGCGATTTCTGCAACGATCAGCGGCGAACCGATCTCAGTCAGGCGGTCGATCACACCATTGCCCCAGATGTTCCCGGTCCTGCCGCCATAAAGAATGATATTCAGCGGTACGGAAATCGCAACAGAGGCAAGGGAAATGAACACGCTGACAGCCATGGCGCCGATCCAGGTTTCCAGCATATTTTTCCGGGCACAGTACCCGAGGATCACCGCCAGCGTGACCGAGGTCAATGCATAGTAAGGGAAATCACCGCTGACAATTGCCGATATCAGGTTACCGGTCACTCCAACCATAGAACCAACGATCGGTCCGGCAATATATGCGCTGAGCATCGTCCCGAGAGAATCCAGCCACAAAGGGAGCTCCCATCTGAGTGTTATCTGGCTCCCGCCATAGTTCAGCGCTATACAGAAAATGATGAGCAAACAAAATTCCGGAAGCTTCCATTTTTTCATAACACCTCACTACAAACCGAGACTCTGAGCCAACTCATCCGCTTCACGATACCATTCCATATACTGTCCCGAATCCAGCACTTCGTCGATCACAGCATTGACAAAATAAAGCAGCTGGATCTGACCTTTTTTCGCAGCGATCCGGTCCCCTTTGAGATGCTCATCCAGTGAAAAACGGATCTCCGGCACCAGCATGACCGAACCGTCAGCTTCATTCGTGATATACGTCTCGGCGGTTTCCACATCCACCACCGCACCGTCGACTTTTCCGGATTTCAGCGCCTCATATACATCCTGTGTTGAATTCAGCCGGATAAACTCTTTGTAATTCAAAAAATTCTCTGCAGCGATATATTCCTGCAGGGAGGCGCTCTGCGCAGCGATCACCGCCGTGGAAAAATCCTCAACACTGCGGTAGGTATCCTGATCCTTTGTACGGATCAGCACACCATTTCCGGAATCTTCATCGGAAAAATAATAGCCTTTAGACAGTTCCACTGTCATAGCACGGGACGGCATATAGGCAAGCGCAGAAATCGCCAGGTCACACTGCCCTTCCGTAACAGCAGTCAGAACTTCGGAAAAATCCATCGGGACGATTTCCAGTGTGACACCCATGCGTTTAGCGATGAGGCGAGCCAGTTCCATATCAGGTCCCACGAAGGCTTCCTGTCCGCTTTTCGACGGATCAATGAATTCCTGCGGGGGAAAATAGGGCTCTGTAGCCACACGCAATTTTCCGGTATTCAAAATGCTTTCCAGAACTCCCATAGCATTGACCGGGATCCCGCCGCTGATATCCATGGATCCTTCCACATAGTTCCAGTCATTTTCAACATAACTTTCTTCATTATCCTGTGCGGAAGCTGTCAAAACCATACATACCGGCAAAATAAAAAAAGTCAGAAATAAAAAAATGAAGCGTTTCGGGCTGAATCGAGCCATATGCCCTCCGTTTCCTGTCTGTATCCTGTTATTATATTTAATCATACTACGAAATACGGAATTTATCAAACTTTACGGTTCCCGCAAGTCAACAATCTGCAGCTGAAGTTTGGTCTCATCCCGATAGGTGTTCTTTTCCAGCCGGCAGAGCACATCCACCCGGTCATGATCTTTGAACCAGTCGCACCACGCTGACTGTCCAAACCCCACCCCGTCGATCAGCCGTCCGCCATCACCGGCAAACATCACCTTAAGATGGTTCAGGTCCTTCCCGATGCGCCGTGCATGCTGGACCTTCAGGTTCCGGAACACGAAGAGCGGCTCCGGATTGCCTTCACCCAGCGGCTCCAGCTGTTCCAGCAGGTCCACCAGGTCCAAATCAGCATAGGCGCTCGTCAGCTCCATATCATAGTATTTAGTGGGGACCAGCTGCATTCCTGCCAGTTTCGCTTCAGCATACTCAGTTACGCGGGAGACGAACTCATCCCAGTTTTCGTTTTCAACTGTCAGGCCGGCAGCCTTCCGGTGACCGCCGTACTTTTTCAACAGCCCCGGATATTTTTCATTGATCGTGTCCAACGCTTCGATCATGCTGAATTCATCGATCGATCGGCAGGAAGCCCGGGTCTCGGTCTCACCCTGCGCACCGATGATCGAGGGGCGGTAGTAAGCCTCCGAAAGCCTGGCTGCGCCCAGACCGACGATGCCCATGTTAAAATCTTTGTCACGAAAGCAGATAATCGTCGGGATCTTTTCCTTCGGAATGCTTTCATCTGCCTTTTTCTGGATCATGGCCGTCAGGTTCTTGCGCTCAGTGTTTTTCAGGTCGATCTCTTCAGCCAGTGTCCGGGCATCCGAGAGCTTTTCGCTCATCATCAGTTCAAACGACAGGCTGGCTTTATCCAGCCGTCCGGGTGCGTTCAAGCGCGGAGCAATACCAAAGCCGATGGTCTGGGTACTTATCTCTGCGGTACGGAAACCACCAACTTCTGCCAGGGCCTGGATCGCATAACGGGGCTGGTTGCGAAGGCGGCGCAAGCCATCTTTGACCAGCGCCCGGTTTTCCTCACTCATCGGGACAATGTCCGCTACCGTACCAATGGCGGCGATATCTGCCCAGTCCCGTGCTTCAAACCAAACCTGCGGACGGGCTTCCAGAACCGCTTCCGCGATCTTGTAGGCGACCCCGACTCCGGCAAGGTTCTTTTCCGGATAATTGTCTCCGGGCTGTTTCGCACAGATCACAGCGTCTGCCCCCGGAATAATCTCTCCCGGCTCATGGTGGTCGGATATGATCAGTTCCAGCCCCAGTTCGCGGGCGAAGTCCGCTTCTTCGTTGGAGCGGATTCCGCAATCAACGGTGATGACCAGTTGGATCCCGGCATCAGAAAGCGTCTTCAGTGCGTCTTTGTTCAGCCCGTAGCCTTCCTCAAATCGGTCGGGGATGTAACTGATAACGTCTGAGGCGCCGATTTTCTGCAGCAGCTGAACCAGGATCGTACTGGCGGTGATGCCATCCACGTCATAATCTCCGTAAACCGCTATCCTTTCTCCGCGATCTACCGCATTCCATATCATCTGCACAGCTTTTGGCATATTCTTCATGCCCCTCTCCCGATCCAGCGGGTCATAGAGGCTGCCGTTCCGGGTCAGGAAGACTTCCGCCTCCCGGCGTGTGGAAACTCCCCGTACACGCAGCAGCTTCTGCAGGATACGCGGATAAGCGGCGAGCTCGTTCAGTTCTCCGGATGAAAGTGCGGGATAAGGGACCCAGCGGTATTGAGATACGGGGGCATCTTTTGTCACAGATGAACCTCAGGAATAAAAACGGTTCACACGGTGGGCTATGCCGCAGGTGACCTCGTAATTGATGGTCCCCCAGGCTTCAGCGACTTCTTCGACCGTGATGGACTGATCACCCTGCTGACCGATCAGAACCGCTTCATCCCCGATATTCACGTCCGGGATACTGTTCAGGTCGATCATGCACTGGTCCATACAGACATTGCCGATCACCGGCACCCGGACCCCGTGAACCAGGACCTTGTTGCCGGGAACACGGCGGTATCCGTCCGCATAGCCTACCGGAATCACTCCGACCCGCTGGAACTCACCATGGGTCGTATAGCGGTGCCCATAGCTGATGCCGGAACCGCCGGGGATCATCTTGACCGAAGTAATGCCCGCTTTCCAGGTCAGTGCATGACGGAAACCCTCCGGCAGCAGCGCTTCCGGAGAAGGGTGCATGCCATACATGGCTTCTCCTGCCCGGACCATGTCATATTTGCCGCAGCGGGGATGGAAGAGCGCCCCGGCAGAGTTGCCGGTGTGGACCAGCTTCGGACGCAGTCCGTTGGCTTCCGCTTCAGCCAGCAGCCGATCAAAACGGTCCAGCTGCCAATCGGTGGTCTCCGCGCCCGGTTCATCAGCCCGTGCCAGGTGGGTGCAGAGCCCTTCTGCTTCCAGATAGCGGGAATCCTTCACTGCCTGCAGCAGCTGCAGGCCCTCTTCCGCAGGAAAGCCCAAACGCCCCATGCCGCTGTCGATCTTGACATGGACGCTCAGCATATGGCCCGTTCCGCGCAGGATCTTTTCATAAAGAGCGATCTGTTCCAGATTGAACAGAATGCCGCGCACTTTCAGGATCGAAGCCTCAATGACATTTTCCGGCGGGATCATCCCAAGCACCAGGATCGGTTCCGTGAACCCGGCATTGCGCAGTTCCCGTGCTTCCGTGAAGCGGGCAACAGCCAGGAACACAGCGCCGGCTTTGACAGCCGCCCGGGAAACCGGAAGGACACCGTGCCCATAGGCATCGGCTTTCAATACGGCTGCTACCGGCAGACCGGAGATATTCCGGATCTGCTTCAGATTGTTTTCAATAGCCTGGAGATCGATCTCCAGCCAGTTTTCATAAGTTTTATTAGCCATAGGACTATTGTACCTTAAAAAACGGGGATCAGGCGCCAGGTATCAGGTTTCAGGTGCCTGGTATCGGGTTTCAGGTATCGGGTGTCAGGTGTCAGGTGTCAGGTATCAGGTATCAGGTGTCAGGTCTCGGGGAGGCCGTTAGCTGTTACCTGTTTGCGATTTGCTAAAGTCTAACGTCTAAAGTCTAAAGTCTAATGTCTAAAGTCTAAAGCCTAAAGCCTAATGTCTGCCATCTAAAGGGCACCTCTAAAAATTCCCGGGCGGGGGTATGGGGGCGGCAGCCCCCGGAAACCTCTCGAGGAGAATCAGAGAAATATTTCTCTGATTCTCCTCGAGACTGAAAAGAATTGACTTTTTAGAGGTTCCCTAAAGTCTTTATTGGATTATAATTGAGAATGACAAATGTCATGACCGGAAATAATTTTTCGAAATTCATGGCAAAATATGACAGGAGGTTTTACAGCCATGTATATCATAATGTTTGTTCTCAACGACTCAAAAAAACTTGATATGATTCTTGACGGCTGGAGAAATGTCGGTGTTCAGGGTGTCACCATCCTGGAAAGTATCGGCGCATACCGCGTCCGGAAACGTATACCCGGACGGTTTGCTTTCACCACTGCCAATTCTGATGAAAACAGCAAAACACTGATGGCGATGGTTGAAAAAGAAGAAGTCGTCAAGGCCTGCCTCAATGAGACAGAACGCCTGATCGGTGATCTTTCCCAACCGAATACCGGGATCTTTACCTACTGGCCGGTAACTGAAATCAGGGGAATTCACAAGAACTACAACAAGTAGAATTTTATAGTTAAAAAATAAATATCATGTTTGAACAAATACAAATCGCAGCAACCACAGGCGGCTGGGTCTGGGTTACTTTTGTCGTCGCAGCAGCTTTAATCGTCGTAGCAGCAATGCAGTTAGCCAAATATGGCGACGTTATTGCGGCACGTACCAAACTCGGCGGGATGTTCATCGGCGTTCTGCTCCTTGCCGGTGCGACCTCCCTGCCGGAACTTCTGACCTCCATCAACTCCATCAACATGGGTTCACCGGAGCTCTCCGCGGGGAACTTTTTTGGTTCCAGCGCATTCAATATGTTCATTTTGGCGATCCTGGATGTTCTCGGCCGGGATCAGCGCATCCTGCGCACCTCTCAGGGACGCCATCTGGTCTCAGGCGGATTCGCTGTTTTTATCTGTACGCTGGTGATCTTCTTCCTGGTGGCCAATCCGGTATTGACACAAATGAATTTTAATATCGGCTGGGTTGGGATCGATTCCATCATCATCATGCTTTTCTATGTTTTGGCGATTTACATGATCCAGCAGAGTGAACAGGACACAGTCTCTACCGAGATGACCGAGGAAGAACTTGCAGAGATCCCGAGCCTGAAGGTCGGTTTGATCGGATTCACAGCTGCGGCAGTGGTTCTGGGGCTGGTCTGTCCTTTCATGGTTCGTGCCGCTGAACAGATTTCCGAGATCACCGGTCTGGGCACCAGCTTTGTCGGTTCCTCACTGGTGGCGCTGGTCACTTCTTTGCCGGAAATGGTCACCTCCATTTCTGCGATTTCCATTGGCGCCGCGGATATGGCTCTGGGCAATCTCTTCGGCTCCAACATGTTCAATATGTTTGGCATCGGTATCGCAGATCTTTTCTATACTAAAGGCCGGTTTCTGTCCACTGTTGACGATTCCTTTATCGTTGTCGGGATGCTGGGTGTTCTGATGACTGCTTTCGGCCTGCTGGGCAACATTGTGAAATTCAAGCGCATCGGTAAGATCATGGACATCGATTCTGCGATTCTGACTTTGATGTATTTCGGCGGTATGTACATTTTGTTTGTCATGAGCCGGGGAGGATAAGAGTAAAGAGTAAGGAGTAAGGAGTAAGGAGTAAAGGAGTTGGGAGATATCTCAAAAACTCTTTACTTCTTACTCCTTACAATTTACTCCTTACAATTTACTGCTTACTACTTACTACTTATTATTTTCTATTTACTCCTTACTGAAGGCATGAAGCAGATCGAATCATTTATCAGGCACTGGCCAAGAGCCCTCTTCCTGATGGTCATCGGAGCGCTCATAGGTTATGCTGCCTGGATGTACCTGCCCCGGCACTATACCGCCATTACCAAACTCAGTGTCGGTATTGATTACAACCGCACCGGGAAGCTGGATGACCTGGAACAGGACCGTTTACTGGGCATCACAGAAGACATGATCCACTCCGACCGTGTGATGAAGACCGTCTGGGAGCATACATCCGAGCCTGATTATCCGGCATTCTTCGCTCATACAGCCACCACCCGCACCAATCAAACCTGGAGCCTGAAGGTCACGGGAAGGGACCCGAAGGAAATTGGAACCGCTGCGGTTGTATGGCTGGATCTGGCCCGCAATGAGCTGCGAAATGCGCTGGATCATGCCATTCGTGCTGAGGCTTTGCAAAATGAGATCGAAGGGCTTTCCCGCTGCATTCAGGACAGCGTCACGGCCGGCATGAACACCGGATGTCCCGGTACTCCGGAAGACACATTCAAAACCATCGAAAGCCTCAGTGCACGGCTCAATGAAGAACAGCTTCAGTCCGGTGGGATCTCTTCCGCCATTCGTCTTGGTCCCATGAATCCGGAACAGCTGCAGGTTCTTCCCGCCTCACGCAGTGCAGCAGCGAATACACTGCTTGGAGCTTTGGCAGGATTATTGGCAGCCTTCGTCATCGTTTTGTTTCCGGGGAAAGTCAACCGGGAATGAAGCAGTTTCTCCTGCGTTTTTCAGAGTGGAAAGTTTGGGACGGCCTGTGGGCATTGTTTGTCCTGATCCTGCCGCTGACTTCTGTTCCGTTGATCGTTCGCCTTGTTCACTCAGATGTGGTTGCGGCGCCCTCCGCCCTGCTGCTTCCCTTTCTGCTTACCATACTGTTTATCCCATTTCTGATTCGGCGCGAAACGCTTCCCGGACAGGCAGTTCCGCTGATATTGACTGTCCTGATACTGCTGCTCACGACGGCGCTTTCTTTTTTCTATGCTATTCCCGAATATAAAGGCAATGATCCACTGCGCAGCTCTGTCATGGCTGTCCTGACCCTGTTCGTCGGAGCAGGCTACTATCTGGTTTCGCTGCTGAGACACAGGGACAGGGAAAAACTTCGCAGTACCTTCCAGTTGTTGAACATCAGCGGAGCTGTCGTATGCGGATGGACACTGCTCCAGGCTTTCTTCTGGTATAAAGACAACCACTATCCGGCCTGGATGCAGCAGATCCAGTTCACGCTCTCCATCGGCTCTCTTTACCGTCAGCGCTTTGTAGGTTTCACACTGGAGCCCTCCTGGCTGGCCCATCAACTCAATTTGCTTTATCTGCCCTTCTGGTTTGCGGCCTCCCTCACCGGTTACAGCGCTTTCCGCTTCCGGCTGAAATTTTTGACTGTCGAGCGGGCACTCTTTCTTATTGGGACGCTGGTTCTCTTCCTGACCCTTTCCCGCGTGGGACTGGCGGCATTCCTGATCACCGTAGGCTTCGCTTTGCTGTTTTTTTTCAAAAACCTCATAAAAAAGCTGACAAGGAATTTTTCACGCGAAAAACGGGGACTGATTTCGGTAATTACAGCGATCGGGATCATTCTCCTTCTGGCTGGCGCCGCTTACGGGATCCTGCGGCTTTTGATGAAGCTGGATTTCCGCATGTCGGGACTCTTCAGCATTGATCTGAAGGGACGATCCGACCCGGTTTTCTATCTGGCTGAAAAACTCAGCCTTGCCGCCCGCTTTGTTTATTGGGATGGGGGAATCACCATTTTCAATGAACATCCACTCACGGGCGTCGGCCTGGGACATGCCGGATATTATTTGCCGAACGCATTGAATGACTACGCATACCGTCTTGTGGAAGTCCGTGACCTCCTTTACCGTTCTAACACACTGCTCAACATCAAAAGTCTCTGGATTCGGATCCTTGCCGAAGGAGGAATCCTGAGCTTCAGCTGCTTTTTTATCTGGTACCTGCGCTCCCTGCTCGGGAATATGCTGAGCCTGAACAGTTCGGATCGGGTCCGCTCTACCGCAGCCTGGATGGGATGCTTCACCCTGCTGGCGTTTCTTCTCGAAGGCTTCAGCCTGGACACCTTTGCCTTGCCCTACTTCTGGTTCAGTACGGGAATCGCGGCAAGCGCAAATGAGGAATGAGGAATTAGGAATTAGAAATTAGAAATGAGGACGGAGCAAACGGAGACAGCTCTGACGCTGCGGCGAAGCCTGCACGGCAGGGCTGTATCTCGTGATGCGCGCCTGGTTCTGAAAAGTTACGAAATAAGGAATGAAAAATAAGAAATGAAGCGTTCGATGTTTTTCCCTACCCCCTATTCCCTATTTCCTACCCCCTGTTCCCTATTCCCTATCCCCTATTCCCTGTTATCCACATTACTATTTCTCCTATGCCTCTTTCATCCCCTTCCCGCAGCCGCGGGAAATGATCCCCGGCCGAATGACAGCATTGAAGTGGCGCTGACTTTCGGCGATCTCAGCGCGGTTCCTTTTCCCAATCTCACGCCGGCGCCGGTCTGGCAAACCGGCCTGGAACGGGAGTTCAACGTGCTGGATGTCACCACCGGCATCATGAACGTCTGTACCGCCCGCGTTTTTCAGATCACGGATAACATCGTTTTCTGGCTGGACACCCGGTCACAGGATATGATACCGGGAGACATTACCGATCGCCTTTTCCGTTTCGATGCACAGACACTGCCTCAGCTGCGGAAGACCTTTGGAGAGGAAGCAAACCCGGGTATCGACAACGACCCGCGCTTTCACGTCGTCTTCACAGACCTCATCAGTGAAGCCTACAACGGATACTTTTCTGCGGAAAACAGCGCCGATCCCCGTATCAGCAAAACATCCAACGGAATGGAGCTGCTGTTTCTCAATACAAGCCTGCTTAACCGTGGGGCAGACGCCGTCATCAACACACTTTCCCATGAATTTCAACACATGGTTCACCATCACTGTGACCCGAACGAACTGAGCTTTATCAATGAAGGGCTTTCCGGCCTGGCAGAATATGTCGCACTTCAGGATATCAGGGACAGCTTTATCCGAGCCTATCTGAACGATACGGGACGATCCCTGATCTGGTGGTCCGAAAGCGGTACAAACGCCCCTTATTACGGTTCTTCGTTTCTCTTCAGCATGTATCTCTATGACCGCTTTGGAGAGGATCTGATCCGGGAGCTGGTAAAAATCCCTGAGAACGGTTTGACCAGCCTGGATCAGGCTTTACAACACAGCGGGTTTTCTTTCACTGCCGATGATGTCTTTCAGCAATGGTCGGCAGCCCTGCTTGCTCAGCTGCTTCAGACTCCCGTCAGGGAATGGGATTACCGATCTTATGCCTTCCCCCAGGACGGCATCTACCGGGATGTCAGGCCTCTCAAGTGCGGCGTTTCCGAACTGCATGAAACCGCTCAGTACGGTCTGCGCATGTACAGCAGCAGCTGTGAAGGGCCGTTCCGCGTCACCGTGGCAGGCAGCACGGAAAGTCCGGTCACCGCACTGAACATCCCGGGAGGAAACAGTGCCTGGTGGGGCGGTGCGGTCAACAATTCCATGGCGCTTCTGAGCCGGACTTTTGAATTGAACAATGCTTCAGCCCCGGTCTCTTTTGAATATGACGCTAACTTCTCCATCGAGAATGGATATGACTATTACTATCTGCTGCTGACTGATGCACAGGGCAGAGTCTCCCGCCTTTCACCCTCCACCGTGACTGCTGCCGATCCCGCCGGACAGAACCTGGGCGGCGGCACGACCGGGCGCTCTTACGGAACAGTCCATGAGTCCATCGATCTCAGCCCGTGGATCGGACAACAGGTTCGGCTCACATTTGTTTACCTGACGGACACAGCGGGTTTAGGTGACGGGCTGCTGCTGGACAATTTCCGTATTGCGGCCATTGGGTTTACGGATAATGCGGAGACTGACGACGGTGGCTGGCAGGCTGAAGGGTTTTCACGAATCAGCGCTTCCGTTCCTCAGCGTTATTCCCTGGTCATCCTCCATCCGCAAAATGACGGGGCCATGACTGCTGAATTTGCCGAATTTGACGGCGGAGAACCCTTCAGTATTGACTGTCCGGAAGGAGCCTGCTCCTTTGCCGTCAGTCCGGTCAATCGTGACATCCGATCAAGGGCGGCTTTTTCCGTCCTGACCGAGCCCCTTTCCCGCTGAGTTTCCTCATAGAATCTATTAGAATCAGATTAGAAAGACAGCCACCTGTCTGATTTCATGTATGATTAAAGCACAGGGTGCCTGACATATGAAACAGACGTTCATTAACAGGTAATCAGTCGGTACATGAGCCGTAAGGCAGGCGGGGTGTGGGGCCGCCAGGCCCCACGATATCCGGCGCGGGAAGCAACACAGAATTGCTGGGAACCTTTACTCCCGCGCCTTGCGAAGCACTCTAATCTAATTGCAAATCAATATTGAGCTCATATTGTAGAAAACCCCGCACAGGTCACTTCATACCGTGTTTTTGTAAGGAGGTTAAACCATGAAATTTATCGGAAATCTGATTTGGTTTCTTGTCGCCGGGCTGATCATGTGGATCAGCTGGGCGCTTGCCGGAATACTCTGGTGCATCACGATTGTCGGGATCCCCTGGGGTGTTCAGTGCTTTAAATTTGCAAAACTGTGTCTGTTTCCATTCGGAAAGGAAGTGCGGTACGGCGGCGGCGCCGGCTCACTGATTTTGAACATCCTCTGGATCGTGATCTCAGGCGTACCGCTGGCAATTGAAGCCGCGATCTGCGGTGTGATTTTCTGTATCACGATCATCGGCATTCCCTTCGGGAAACAGTGCTTCAAGATCGCTAAACTGGCGCTCATGCCCTTCGGCTCCGAAATGGTTGAAGGATAAAGAAGACCTGTCGTAAAATGTGTAACAAAACAGCCGGTTTTTTGCCGGCTGTTTTGTTATTTTCCGCTTGACTCGATCCGATCCGTGATGAAGCTTTCTACCGAATGGAAAGGAATATCCATCACACCGGCAATTTCACCGTAAAGCAGACGTTCACTGTTGTCCCGGACATGAGATTCAAATTCCGGAATGCGTTTCTTTTTGGCTGACAGCTCTTTACCTCTGCGATAAATTGTCCGCAGCAGCTGAACCCAGTCTCTCGGGTTTCCGGACCTCATCAGAGCGTTATAGCTGTTTTTTACATTTTCCATATCCAGCATACGGTTTCCGGTAGAGGTAACGATAAGCGGCTCGATTTCCGGCATGGTGTCGATCATTTCCAGAATTTGCTCCTGCGTCATTGGAGAGCGCAGCCTGCCGCCATGATCCACGGCAGTATAAAAGGTTGTCCCATATCCGTCGTCCGTCAGAGGAACCATCTCATAATAATCCTTTTCAGGCTGGCCCGGAAACTGACGTTTGGAAACCGCCGTGATCCTGCAAATCCCGTAATCACTATGGACAACCCTGTCCCCTACCGCAAACATAATAACCTCCGTTCCATCGTCCGATAACCTATCCGAACTACAGTTAAATTATACCTGATAGAAACATAGATATCGTCCGTGAAATGTGACTTATAGGGGATGATTTCCGTGAGTCGGAGGGGTCAGATTCTGTAGGCTCGTGCGCAGCCTGAGTCGAAGGGGTCAGATTCTGTAGGCTCGTGCGCAGCATGAGCCGAAAGGATCTGACCCCGCAGACTCGGGAGCCGGAAGCACACGGAGACAGCCCTTGCGCTGACGCGAAGCCGAAGCACACCAGGCCTGCTCTTTTGTTGGCGCGTAGCCGAAGCACACGGAGACTGCTCTTGTGTTGCGGAGTCGAAGCACAACGGGCCTGCTCTTTTGTTGGCGCGTAGCCGCCACAAAAGGACAGGACTGAGTGTTGCGTCAACCAATTCGCACAACGAGATACGCCCCTGCTGTGCGGGCTTCGCCGCAGCATCAGAAACGTCTCGTCGTGCTTCGTTGATACGGGGTCAGATCCCTCCGACTCTTCGCTCGTGCTTCGCACATCGCGCGAGTCTGCGGAATCAGACCCCGAGCTCTACCACATTTTTTCACAAAAGTAAACCGACATTATTGTCGGTTCCATTTTTTTAATTCCCGTTGTATACTCCTGATCAGATAAAAAAAGTGAGGGACAGTCCCCTTCGGGTACTGACCCTCGGGTCAGAAAATCTGCGAAAGGAAAGGGAAATGAGCGCATTCAGAGAAGCCAACATCATCGGCAAAAAGACTCAGGTCATCGTGCCTGAGAACCCTGAAGCCGCGCCCATCACCGACTACGGCATTTATCTGGATTCCGTTCAAGAAGTGGAAGACGAATTCCGTCAGCTCCAGGATGCTTTTTTCGCCATCCCGTGCGACGACAGCCGGATCCTCAAAGCCGCCAAAGACTGGGAAAAGTGCGGCGCCATCCTTGCCGGTTATGCCGGCTCTCTTTTCAACATCGACAAATACAACACCGAACTGCGGGAATATGCCCAGCGTCTGTTTGACATGATCACCAAAGCCTCCGGACTCCGG
>JAFRIR010000115.1 GCA_017432685.1 Flexilinea sp.
GGCAGCTATCGGAATTGGAAGCGGCGTTTCCCATACTGGCTGGTGAAGGTGCAAAGGGAACCGTCTCCGCTGTCACTGAATAAAGAGGGGACGGTACCGTGCAGCGGGCCTGTACCCCGGTGAGGACGAAACTATCGCTGGCAATTGGATGCCGAATCCCCGAGGTACAGTCCCCTTCGGGTACTGACCCTCTATCAGACAAGGCTCACCGTGTCTTCGGGCAACCGGCCCCACTGTCACACGGGCATCCAATGCGCACAACGAGATACGCCCCTGCTGTGCGGGCTGCGCCGCAGCAGCAGAAACGTCTCGTCGTGCTGCATTGATACGAGGTCAGATCCCTCCAACTCTTCACTCGTGCTTCGCACATCGCGCGAGTCTGCGGAATCTGACCCCGAATATTTAGAACCTTAACAACTGAATAATAAATGACATCCGGGATCAGAAAAGCCCCGGAGTTTTTCCGGGGCTTTGTGCCGAGACACAGAATCGAACTGTGGACACTACAATTTTCAGTCGTATGCTCTACCAACTGAGCTATCTCGGCAAACCATTGTTTTTCAACAACGAGTTATATTCTACAGGCGTTTTCGTTTTGTGTCAAGTCATTCGGGAAATTTGTGACAAGAATCAGGGAATAGGGAATAGGGAATAGGGGGTAGGTATTAGGGATCAGGATTCAGGATTATGGGGACAGTCCCATAAAGGGACAGTCCCCGGCGGGAAACCCGTATTTTTAACCGGTGAAGGCCGCGTTCGCGGCCTTCACTTCTGATTTCTTATTTCTGATTTCTTATTTCAGATCAGATGTCTCCACCAATACCAAAGTCGTCGGTGATGATCTCTTCATCAGCGCCGGAGGAAACCTCTGTTGCCAGGGAGACAAATTCGGAAAGATAGACTTCTTCCGGAGCGCCGGCCAACAGTGCGGGCATATTCAGAACAATGCCGTCCATGTTGTAGGGCAGCTTGAGCGTCAGCTCATGCGAGACAGCTTCAGCTCCCTTTTCCGGAGTGACTTCCACACGGAATTTGAAGTTCTGCCCGATCCAGGTAGCCATGCCGCGGTCTCCGTCTTCCAACCTTGCCACGCGTTCATCATTCACAAAGATAGCCGTGCGATAGCCCGGTTTGAGCGTTTCACCGTTGTATTCGATGGATTTGGCGTCAAAATAAACCGTATGGCCGCGTCCGATGACAAACATACAGGCTGCGATCCCGAGGACCACAACAACGGTACAGATTTTTGCGATCAAACTGCGTTTCATGCTGCTTCCTCCGCTTCCTGGTCCAGCTGGAGCTGCCGGGCGGCATTGCTCTTCTGGTTGCGTTTCTTGGTCTCATACATGATCAGGGCGACAGTGATGACCGCATAAGAGACGAACACACGGAAATATTCACCAATCATGGAGTCACCCGTGATGACCGCACCGGCCTTCGGGGCAACGATGAACATCAGGTGGAAGAGGATCACACCCAGGAACACATTCCCGATGGAAGCCTTATCGACCGAGGCACCGCCGACCAGCAGCGCCGCGATACAGAACATACCAATCTGAGAATGAGAAGCATAGGTTGAAATATTCCCCATGTTCTGCAGGTAGATCACCATACCGAACCCTGCAAGCACCGTGGAAATGATGATGGAAATAATGCGGGTGCGTTCCACCGCGATACCGGCGGAGCGTGCCACTTCCATATCCTGCCCGACAGCCCGCATATCCTGACCCAGCTTCGTGCGTCGGAACCAGACGATGATGAGGCACATGACCGCGATGATGACCAGTGTCAGCACCGGGATCTTCACGCCCTGGATGCGGATCGCCCAGGCATTATCCAGGCATTGACGCATGTTCAGCAAACTCACCGTGTTGCGGATGCCGTAACCGCGGGGCAGCTTGATGGTAGAGTGTTTGATCGGGATGATGGGACCCATCATATACAGCACGACCAACTGGTAAACACCGTTCAGAAAGTAGCTGATGATGTAGCTCGTCACCATTTCCCGGCCTTTTGCCATATTCAGCAATGTGCCGCACATCCAGCCAAGAAAAACGGAAATCGGGATCGAGACGATCATCGCCAGCACAACACCCGGAATGCCCCAGATTTGCCAGTCGGAAACAAAAATCAGGGCGATTTCTGCGGCCATTGCGCCGAGGGTCATACCGAAGTTCAACCCCATACCGGCCATGATCGGGATCAGCAGACTGAGGATCAGGAAAGCATTTCGTCCGAGTCTGGTGATGATCTCATTGATCAGATAGGTCGGTGAGAATCCCGAAAGCGGGATGCAGATCGCGCAGATGATGATGAACATGATCGGCACGGAGTTGTCAAGAAGGATGCTTTTGAATGACTTTTTCATTGCTATGCCTCCGATTTCCGTGTCAAAGCGTAGAGGATCATGCCGTTGGAGGCGATCATGCGGATGACTTCACTCATATCCATATGAACCATGTTGTTCATCACGGTCGGCGTCATGGTCACAATACCCTGAAACAGGATCGTACCGATGATCACGTTGGTAATGGACGCCTTATTGACGCTCGCACCGCCGATCAGGATCGCTGAGACCGCCGGCATAGCCATATAGAAAGGAGCCATATACAGCTGGATAAAACCGAAACCCTGTTCATAAACCAGGATCCCGATGGCCGCCAGCCAGGTGGAAATGATCACGGAAAGTGTTCGGGTCTTGTCAATATCAATGCCGGCAGCCTTTGCAAAGGTCGGATTGGAACCGACAGCTGTCATAGCCGTACCGGTCTTGGTATGCAGGAAAGCCCACATCAGGAATGCCAGCAGGGCAAAGAACAGGATCGCACCTGTCGGGATGGAAAGCTTTCCGATGTTGATCTGCAGGATGTTCGCCAGCGCCTTATCGTAATAGCCTTCCAGGGAGATGGTTGTACGAAGACCTTTGCCGGCCAGACCCCAGACCATGTTCGGGCTTTTATATGGCAGCAGCAGCCACATCATGCACATGAAGGAGACAGAACTGAAGCCGACATAGGTCGCGATCATCATTTCGCCGCCCTTGATCTTGTTCAGCAGCTGGCCATAAACCCATCCGAAGAGAACCGCGAAAGGCGTAGCAATGACAATTGCCATTACAAAGCTGATGAAGCCATGAAAACCGAACTCAATGGAAAGGGTAGCGCCCAGCAGACCGGAGATGATACCCAGCGGCAGGCCGAAATTCAGACCGCATCCGGAATGAACCATCGGCACCATCGCCAGAACCATGATCGCGTTCCAGCTGAAACGGTTGATCGTGTTGGTTACCTGCATCCAGAAATCCGCACCCACGATCGGAGCGGCTATAAATAAAACAAGGAGAAAGCCGGCAATGATCAGACGAGGCAGTCCGAAACTGTGAGCCCATCCTTTGATCTTATCTAAAAAGGTAGTAGTTTTTGTTTCTTCCATTTCAGCCTCATTTCACCATGCTGACCATCAGTTCACCGAACTCTTCAGAGGTTGCACTTGCCGGCTTGATACCCGCGATCTTCCCGCCGGAAACGATGGCAATGCGGTCACAGGTCATGCGCAGCTCTTCCAATTCCGAGGAGATCATGACCACGGTCACACCGGAGTCATGGTTGAATTTCCGCAGCGCTTCCAGCACCAGAGCTTTTGCACCGACATCAATACCGCGGGTCGGTTCGGAAACAAAAAGGAATTGCGGCTCCAGTGCAAAAGTCTTCGCAAGGCAGATCTTCTGCTGGTTACCGCCGGACAGCTCCCGGGCTTTTTGTTTGTGTCCGGTACATTTGATCTGCAGCAGGTCAATATAGTATTCCGTGACCTCTTTGATAGCTTCTTCATCGCGCCAGGAGACCAGCCCGCCGAGATATTTTTTAAGAAATTTGTTGTTGATCTGCATCGCGGGAAAAGCGATGTTCCAGCCCAGTGTCTCATCCAGGAGCAAGCCAACACCTCTGCGGTCTTCCGAAACGAAAGCGAGCTTCGAATCCAAACACCTGCGCGGTGAATTCAGCGGGATCTCTTTGCCCATGAAAGTCACCTGACCGCCGGCTTCATAAAGCCCCATGATCCCGTTCGGGATGCCGAGCTTCCCCTGACCGGCCAGTCCGCCGATACCGAGAATTTCGCCTTTGCGGACATCCAGATTCACATTGCGGACGGTTTCACCGGGCATATCCACCCATAGCTTGCGGATCGACATGACGATCTCTTTATCAGCGCCATCGTCAGTAAGGGAGGCTTTTTTGGAAGCAGCAGTGTTATCAACAGAACGACCGACCATCCAACGGGTCACTTCCGGGATTGATGTTTCCGATGAAGGAACATTCTGCACCACGTGACCGTCACGCATCACGACGATGCGGTCGCAGACTTCCATGATCTCCTGCAGACGGTGAGTGATGAAGATAATAGCGATCCCGCGCTCAGCCATCCCTTTGATAGAATCCAGCAGCGCAATCGCTTCTTTTTCGGTCAGCACAGCGGTCGGTTCATCCAGGATCAGCAGTTTCAATTTTTCATTGCTCAGTTCCCTGGCAATTTCCGTAAACTGCTTATGTCCCACCGGCATCTCCGCAATAACCATCTGGTCATCGATCTTCACACCCATTTTGTCGATTGCCTGTTTTGCATCCTCTGTGAGCTTTTTCCGGTCGAGGATATTCAGACGCTGACCGAACACTTCAGAAACAACAGACTTTTTGGTCGGTTCACGGTTCAACAAAATGTTTTCCGCAGCAGTGAAGCCGGGAATCAGCGAAAATTCCTGATGGACCATGCCGAGACCGGCAGCCAGGGCGTCAAAAGGAGACTGGAAATTAACCTTTTCTCCATTGATCAGAACGTCACCGCCGTAACCGCCGGTTTCCCGGATCTCGTCCATACCAAACAGAATTTTCATCAAGGTACTTTTTCCGGCGCCGTTTTCGCCGACCAGACCCAGCACCTCACCCTCTTTCAAGGTCAGGTTAATGTCCACCAGCACCTGGTTGCCGAAAAAATCCTTTTTGATGTTTTTCATCTCCAGCAACGGAGCTTGATCTTTACTCATGATTTTTCCTTTAGGATTAAGGGTTTATGGTTTAGGGTATAGGGTTTAGTTGGAAGTTTGTTTTCTATCCCCTATCCCCTAATCTCTATACCCTGTTTATACAGGAAAGGGGAGCACGGGTGCTCCCCCTTCGCAATCAGTTACAGTTTGTGAAAGATTATTTCACAGTGAAGTACTTTTCAGGAACTTCGATTTCGGTGGAGCCCATGAAGTGACCCGGATTGCCCATGATATAGGTATCCTGGTA
>JAFRIR010000116.1 GCA_017432685.1 Flexilinea sp.
CTAACTACGGATCGTCCTTACCGCAAACTTGCTGATCGCGCATCTGTGAGAAACATCCTACTGAGACAGCTAAAGAGGAGTTCCTTGGGGTATACCCCGGGCAAAGGGCGAGGCTTCCATGTTTTCCGCAGGACAATGGGTAAATGGCTCCTGGGAGCATCCGTGAACCCGGAAATGATTTCGCAAGTATTGGGACATCGCGACGGGGAGGTGCTGAAACGTTACCTGCCCCTTGCTCCAGATGTAATGCGCATGTGTTCTCTTGGCTTTGACACCGCGCCTCTCAGATCGGAGGTGTATGCATGAGCATATCCTATATCAGTTTTATCAGTGACGAGATAAGGGAATACATCAGTTTCAGATGCTCCCTCGGATACTCTGCATCCACTTATGACGAGGCTTTGCGGCGTTTTGACCGTTTTTGTGCAGATAATTATCCATTGTCCATGGCTGTAACGGAACAGATCGTGAGCCATTGGCTTGAAAAACGACCTGATGAAAACACGAACGGGCACATACGGCGGATGATAACCATCAAGGATTTCTTATCTTTCCTGAAGAAATTCAAACCGGACACATATACCATACCAGACGGTATGATTGGTGCATATAAGCCGTTCATGCCATATCTTTACAGCGATGCGGAGCTAGATAGTTTTTTTCTTGCGACAGACACCATGCCGTTGCATCCTGTTGCGGTGAACAGGGAGTTGATATGTCCCGTGATTTTCAGAATGCTTTACTGTTGTGGCTTGCGCCCACAGGAGCCATTAAAACTCAGACGGGACGACGTAAGACTGTCTGATGGTACCATCTACATCGCCGACTCGAAAGTCCATAAGGATCGGATTATTGCCATGTCTGACGAGCTGTTGAATTTATGTGCCCAGTATGATGGCATGATAAACGCCTTAATCCCAGGGAGGACTTTTTTCTTCCAGCGACCCGATAACAGAGGAGCATATGACATTATGTGGCTACAACGCACGTTCCGCTCATGCTTAAGGTATTCAGGCCTGTCATTTAATAAAAAACGACCTCGCGTATATGACTGGCGACATAACTTTGCGACCAGGGTGATACAAAAGTGGATCCGGCAGGGAGAAGACATTGCCGTCATGCTTCCTTATCTCAGCACCTACATGGGGCATACCTCTCTTGAGGATACGGCTTATTATATTCACCTTGTGCCTGAGCATCTTGAAGAAAACCATATGAATGAGTGGTCAGCGATTCCGGAGGTACCCATCTATGAAGATTAAGGATGCCAAGTTTTTCGGAGTGCTGAGGGACTACCTCATGGTTTATCTCCCTTCCCAAAAGGAATGCAGCCCTAATACAGTGAAATCATACAGGGAAGGTCTTAACCAGTTTCTGTCATTCATTTCGGATTCAAAAGAAAAGCGCATATACCAAATTGGATTTGATGATCTCAGCCCTGACAACATGACATCTTATGTGTCATGGTTGCAGGATGAACGGCATTGCAGTAAAACCACCATAAATCAAAGGATGGCAGTCATAAGAGCATTTCTGAAATATGCAGGGGCAAGGTTTCCCGATCTTAACTCGTACTACGTGAAGATGCAGCATATTCCATTCAAAAAGGTCGAAAAAGGCATGACTGTTGACTTCTTCAGCGAAAAAGCACTGGAGACCATTCTCAAACAACCGAAACCGCAGAAGAAAACCGAGCATCGGAACCTGTTCTACCTCATACTGCTATATGACACAGGTGCGCGAAACCAGGAGATACTCGACCTGCATCCTGCGGATTTTGTCACAGTAGGAAAGTCGTCACACGTAATTATCCATGGGAAAGGAAACAAAACTCGGTGTGTCCCCGTTATGGACAAGACCATGGAGCATTTCGAAAGCTATGCAAAAAGGTTTTCGATAAAAATGGATGATGCTGAAACGACTGTTTTCTTTACGACATCGCATGGACAAAGACATCCTATGTCGAATGATAACGTTGCCCGATTCATAAATGGATATGCCCGCCAAGCTAGGAAAGAATGCAGCGAGGTTCCGGAGAAGATGACTCCACATATGTTCAGGCATAGCCGTGCAATTCACCTGTACCGAAAAGGAGTTCCCTTGATTCTTATATCGGAATGGCTGGGCCACTCAAATCTTGAAACCAGCTTGATTTACGCCTATGCCGATACGGAAATGAAAAGGGCAGCCATCGAAGCTGCGACAGACCAGAATCATCCTTTACGAAAGAAAGATGTCGATATCGAAGAGATATCAGATGACAGTTTCAAAAAGACCTACGGTCTGATTTAAATAATTTATCCCGATGCTTTCCCCAAGCAAAGCGGAAAAAAAGGTTATGCAACGGAAAATATCGGGATAAATAAAACATCGGGATAATCGCCCTTATTCCGATATCGGAATAAGGGCGATATTAAATACGGTCCATATCTGCCAATCGGTGAAAACGGAAAGAAGGTGCAAACCTATCTGTCAGTTATTATCGATGATGCGACCCGCTATGTTGTGGCAGCAAAATTTTATGACAACAAATCATCGGAAATCATCGAAGATACATTGCGGAATGCTGTTACCTCATACGGCATTCCTGATGCGATCTATTTTGATAATGGAAAAGAATACCGCAATAAATGGATCAAAGATATCTGTGCGAAACTTGGCATCCGTCTAATTTTTACGAAACCCTTTAGTCCGGAAGCAAAAGGCAAAGTGGAGGCTTTTAATAAAACGGTCGGTTCATTCTTTGCGGAGGCTGTAATTGAACAACCAAAGACGCTGGCTGATCTGAATCATCTGCTGAGCATATCTTCTCCCGTAGTCATGTAATATTTTTTAAATTATGGTTACAGAAAACCGATTTTCATAATTTGTTGTATCTGTTGAAAAATCTTGTTATGCCGCCTACGATGATACGAATGGTCTTTAATTCTGTAAGCCAACTAATCCAAATAGAATCTATTAGAAGCTCCTATTCTGATATATTATTCTCAATTGAAGTGAGATCGTAAAGCCGACGTTCATAAGAGAGGATTGTATTTATTTTCCATCCTATCTCGATAGAGATCTCACTGACAGACGGATTACGACCGAGTTTCAGTTCAAGTTCTTTTTTTGTTCTCCTGTATTTCTGCAGTCTGGAATCCGTGAAAGCTTTGGGATTTCCATCAACATTCACATCACGTATTCCTGCATATACAGCTTTCCTGACGCAGTTGAAAGCATATGTAAGGAATTTTGTATCTTTTCCTGGATCATAGGAACGTAATGCTTTCAAAAGCCCCTGATAACCATCCTGAACTCTGTCATCGTTAGCAGATATATTGTGATGGTCGGTCCTACTGGATGCGGGAAAACCACCATGCTTACCGCTCTCGGCAAATGCATTCCGCCTGGAAAACGCATCCTGATCATCGAGGACACTCCTGAGATCGATCTGAATCCTGGAGCGAAAACGCCGAATAATGTCATTTACCTGCGCACCCGCGCAGCCTCTCTGGATGGCAATGTAGCCGCTGTCGAGCAGGCAGACTTGGTCAAGCTTGCACTGCGCCAGCGTCCGGATGCCCTGACGCTCGGGGAAGCCCGCGGAAAGGAGGTCTTCGATCTTCTCAACGCGCTGAATACCGGGCATAAGAACGGCCTGACTTCGCTTCATGCGGAAGGTCCGCATGAAGTGTTCGGCCGTGTCTATATGATGCTTTCCCAATCCGAACAGGGACGCCACCTGGATCGCTACAGGGCGGCCAATCTCGCGGCCGGGACGATGAACATCCTTGTCACGCTCCAGATCCATGGCAGCCGCCGTTCGGTGCATTCTATTGTTGAATTCTCGGGCAATCTGATCAATGAAGATACCACTCCCGAGCCGGAAATCGTCCCGATCTTCCTGAATGAGGGTGGAAAATACGGTAATCTCGGACCAATGCTCCGCGATTCCTGCTTCGCAGGAAAATTTGAAGATGCGGGCATGCCGGAGTATACCTATAAGACATCGGAACGGTCTGACGCGGCTGAAGGAGGAACAGCGGATAATGAATAACGCAATTATCGATACCAATATTCTTTTCGCCATTGTCGGCGCTCTCGGCGCTTTCCTGATCTGGACCGGCCTGACCTACCGGGAAAAGAAAACCGAGCAGACTGACCTGGACCGTGTTTCAGCGCTCCTGGAAACGGACAAGCTGGCTTACAAGCAGCAGAACTTCATCAGGACTGTGCGGAAATACGGTCTTGAAACCGCTATCGGACAGGCAAATTTGAATGTAACGAAGGCTGTGTTCATCCGGGACGGGATGATTATCATGGCCGTCCTGATGGCGGCAGGCTGGATTGCGTCCAATAATATCGTTGTCATGCTGACTCTCGGTGGCCTTTCATGGTTCGCCTATGTTCTGTGGCTGTTCGATCGGCGGGATAAGCAAGGGCTGGAATACGAAGAGGCTCTGGCGGATATGGCTGACCGTATGGCGTCGGGAGCTGCTATCCATACTGTCATCCGGGATACGCTGGATCACGCAATCCGAATGGCGCCGGGAATTGTCAAAGCGGATTTTGAACTGATTCTTACTAATCTAAACCAGGGCGCTAAGTTCGATGAGGCGACGCAGGAAGTAAAAGCAAAACGCCATTCAACCTCCCTTAACCTGCTCCTCGATACACTGGAGACCTGGGAATACAAGGGCAGCGCGGTGCCGCTGGCTGATGTCCTGCATCCGCTGACGGATACGATCCGTTCCCGCATGCGGGCAAGACAGAAAGTGAACGCGGATCTGCAGACGCAAAAGAGCACGCTGTATATCATTACAGCTTCGCCTTTTGTGTTTATGATAGCTATGCGCCTGTTCTTTCCTGATTCTCGGGATGCTTATCAGACGCCGCTTGGGACTTTCTTCCTGGTGCTGTCAATCGCTACCGCCTGTGTCGGGTATATTGTTGGAAACAAGGTACTGAATTCCGCGGGAAAGGTTCTCGAGATCGGCGGAGAGTAAGGAGGAGTTATGAATTATCTTGTCTTTGCGATTGCGGCAGCAGCGGGCATTGCACTGGTTATGATCGGAATTTTGAGCGGAAAAGCCGGGGAGGAGAAAATTCTTCGTGAAGATGAAAACGGCATTCTCCGCCCGGTTTCGGTAAAGGAATCCACTGTTTTTACCGCCATGCTTGCGGATCTTTCCAACAAGATCCGGCCTGTGGACGGCAGCCTGGAAACCCGTCTCCGGAAATCCGGATGGGTGTATCAGGGAACGATGGAATATCACGCCAGACGAATGACTTTATCAATTCTTTTCTTCATTATTCCGGTAGCGGGAGGCCTGATTCTGAAAGGCAGCTTCCTGACTGTCGCTCTTATCGCCACAGGCGCAGCTGTATTCGGTTTCATCACACCTGACTGGAAGATAGCGCAGGCGACAAATAAAAGGCGAAAGACGATCCAGCGGGAGATGGGGTTCGGACTCGAACAGATCTCCCTGATGCTGACATCCGGCGAGCAGCTGGAACGTGCTTTATCATCGGCGAAGAAAACAGGAGAATTCGGGCAGCTCTGCGAGCATATCGCTGTCGGAAAGGCCACGAACCGGGCCATCGGGGATATTATTACTGAAATCAAGGATGAACTTCCGGAGATCTCTGTGATGAACGAATTTCTTGAACTTGTCCGGATGGAAAGTAAAGGTCAGAATCTGGTAGAGCCATTCCGGGTTATGGCCTTGCTTCAGCGGGACCGGCTTGAAAATGAAATTATTGAGGCAGGAGGAAAGGCTAAGGTCACGGTCACGATGCTGACATCCGCTTTCGTAATGATGTCATCATTGTTTGTTCTGATCGGGCCAATCTTCATTATCATGCGGAATACAGGCTTCTGAGTTTCTGTCTTATAAGAACTTCCCAGTTGCGGGAAGTTCTTATTTTCTGACCAATAATGGATCCTGATGGTGCGTTGAAAGGCTAAATTATCCAAAAATAAAATTATATCGTATAATGAAAAAGAAAGATTGGACACAATCATGATATTGATGGTAAAATCTATGAAAAGAGATCGTTTATTAATACTTTTAACGTTCATATTACTGCTGGTTTTACACCCTGTTTTTGCTGATGAAGAACTGCTCTGGTCGAATTTCAACACCGGTATGGTATTAAACGGTCCAAAACTCTATTCCGGAGCTCCGATGAAAGATGATACAGAGCCGGTTCTGATCACAAAGGTACGCACCTACCACTGGAATAATGGTAACGGCGCCCCGGCAGGGAGCATCAGCATCTGCGAAGATTCACTGGATAATGTCATCGGCACATGGCAGGCCGTCGGACGAAGCGGAAGCGGCAGGCAGAATGTCTACTGGGAAGCGCTGGTCGATTGTGTGATGTACCCGGGTCACAATTATTTTGTCAAAGTTTCAGATAAATCCACCTGGAGTTATAACGAAGAATCCGAAGGCGGATTTTTTGAACTTTACGGGATATTTCCCGCTCCGGAGGGATACGTTGATCCCGCACGATTACCAAATACAGCAGCCGGTTCGCTGAGCGTCGGTCAAACCTTTACAATGGGACAGTATGAACAGGACAATAACCTCAGCAACGGTCCCGAACCGATTGAGTGGGAGGTACTGACCGTACAGGGCGATCGAGCTTTGGTGATCAGCAAATATGCACTTGATTTTAGGCCAATGGATGATTCTTTTACCGAAACTACCTGGGAAACCAGCGGAATGAGAAAATGGCTGAATGGATATTTCTATGACCAGTCCTTCACTGATGCGGAAAAAACCAGGATCCTTCTTGTTAAGAATGAGAATCCGGATAATCCACAGTATGGTACAGATGGAGGCAATCTCACACAGGACAGAATCTTTCTGCTCAGCTTCAATGAAATGATGTGGTATATGACAGATGAGAGCAGGAACTGTGGAGTAACGGATTATGCCAGAGCGCAATCGCAATATCTTTCATCAAACAGAATTTTTGATAATATCGGTGTGACAAGCAGGGAAATTGCAGGATGGTGGCTCAGATCACCCGGTTTTGAACCGGGATATTACATGATGACGGCGTTAAATACGAATCTGAGCGGCTTTGGTCATTATACGTTTGAGTATTTTTCAAGCGATGTTTATTATAATGACGTGCGTCCCGCATTCTGGCTGAAAATTTCATCTGCTTCCGCTCCCACCGCCACACCGAAACCGCGGATCTGCTATAAAGTCACTTATGCCGGCAATAACTGTCTGGCTCAGGTTCCGACGGACAACAAATGCTATCAGCTCGGAGATCTGGTGACGGTTTTGTTTGAACCGGTCGAATATATGCAGAGCATGATCTTCACCGGCTGGGATATGGACAGAGATAATGCCGCGGATTTCGGCTATTATTATCCCACCTTTGCCATGCCGAATCATGATGTGGAACTGAAAGCGGTCTGTTATCAGCAATATCAGAACTATTACGATAACCAGTATTACGGTGTCACAACCGGCGAAGTGGATCCATATTACAACCAGCAGCAGTATTACAACCCATATAATGATCCGACACTGAATAATGACATCTATGACCCCAACACCGGCTGGTGGTTCGATCCCGACTCCTATAACGATTATTATGGAGGAGTCGGATAACGAGTAATACATTCCTGTTAAAAATGTGGATAGTGAGCAACAATCGAAAGGAGTATATATGAAAAAAAGTTTGCTGTTTCTTGTTTTACTGGCAATGTTTGCCAGTGTTTTCGGATCAACCGCATACGCCGCAGATGTTCTGACCGGTGAATATGAACTGATCTCCATGTCATATGGTGGGAGTGATATGGATCCCGCTTCCATGGGCATGAGTGCGGCACTTATACTGAAAGAGGATGGAACTGCTGTCCTTTCAATGAATGGCAGTGATATGGAATTGCCGAAATGGACAGCCGGGGAAAGCACTGTTACGCTTGTTAATACCGATGGAAGCCCGCTTGAATGCGGATATGCTGCCGGTGTCGTTACACTGGAAATGGGTGAAAATTATTACTGGTACTTCTATCATGAATCGGTCAACCCGAATGTAGGGAAAGAAGCATCCATGCTGAGCAAGGTGTTCGATGAAATCAAAGCCACGGAAGGCGCTCACCTAAGCTATGAATACCATTCTGATTATATGGACTCCACCTCAATTTTTGATGTACATGCGCAGAACGACCGCTACTTCTCATACCAGACGGTAAAAGTATCAGGTTATGGAGATCTCAAAGCCAATGCTTTCCTTGATGGCACAGTCTATCTGCTTTATCCGGAAAAAAAGACCGGATCTGTTGTAATGACGATCTCTCTCAGCTTGCTCAGCAATAATGTTCTTATGCTGGATGATTGCTATAAAGCGATGCAAAGCAGAGCGCTGCGAAAGGATTTCACCGTGGAAGAACGGGAAGTCGATGGAGAAAAGTTCACCGTGGAAGTATTTCCGGCTTCAGGTTCCACAGACGGGGCGGCTTTCTATTTCGATGCAGAAGGAAAGCTGATCCACATCCTTTTAGATGCACCGTCTCTCATGCCCTCATTGGGAGAAACTTTCTATACGATCCACAGTTTCGATAAAGCGGTAGATGCCTCGCTCTTCGACATTTCAGGATATACGATCGAATAAAATATTCCTATTCGGATAATACGAACCAATCAAAAACCGGCTGTGAGAAATCCATAATCCAGCCGGTATTTTTTATTATTCAAATCCGAATTGTCTCTGAATTATCAGGCTGCTCCCGGCTTTCGATCGGCGCTCCGCGATGAGGGCAATCCGTATGCAGTTCTATCGAATCTTTGCCTTCACGCAGCGTTCTTTGATGAATTTTTCAACAAAATCAAAGTCGGCATCTTCACAATAGACTTGATTCTTATCCAGCAGCTGATCTACATGGATGGTGTGGAATTTGCGGCGGACACGGATGAATTCAACGTTTTTAAACTCAGATGTGCTGGCTGCTTTCGCTCCTGCAAGCATCCCGGATCCCATCACTGTCGGATTATGTGCCATGGCTCCGACCATCACCGTGAGCCAGTTGAGCGCCTGAGCTTTTTTGAACTGTTTCGGTGACGGAATGTGTTTGACATATTCATCCGTCATCTCAAACAGAACGAAGTATTTCCATCCGAATGTAGCAGCCAAAATCAGATAGGAAATGATACTGATCACAAAAAAGACCGGGATCAGGATCAAAATCACTTTCATGGCAGGCAAAAGATCGGAAACATTTGTGATCACTCCCTGGAACAAATCCACAATGAATATAAACAAAGCGACCACTCCGAACGCGATTCCAAGCACCTTCCAGACCGTGAACAGGATCGTTGGATTTTTCAGCATGTCCATTTGATAAAACCAGCGGTACACACCATCCGGACACAAATAAATGTTCTCGGTGACTTTGTCGCCGGTGACTTTTCCGTCTTTTGCATAAGTCTCCTTTTTCTTTCGAACCTTTTTTTCCTTCGAAACAGCAAGCTCTTGCACCGGTTCAGCAGTTTCATCAGGGGTTCCCGAATCCCATGCATCTGTTAAAAATTCATCTGCCATCTCATTGGAAACCATTACACCGCATTCCGGACAAAACTTTGCATCGTCCGGTATTTCTTTTCCGCAATTGTCACAAAACATAAATCACCTCACAGTCAGGAGTTAGGAGTGAGTGTTCTTTTCATCTTTACCTCTTTTAACTTCACACTTCACTCTTAACACTTCACACTTTTTTTCACCCTTCACTCATATAAAAAATCACATCAAAGAATCGTTCGTCTTCATCAAAAAGCATCGGAATGCGTCCCGGAGTTACTGTATTCACCCCAACCTGACCGGTTTTCCCATCCTCAGATGCGATTCCCATGTCGATCACAACGGACTTTCCGCCAGCCTCGATCTGCATCTCATGGGCGATATCATATCGAACCGGAAAGCTTCCGTTCGGTGGCAGATTCCCGCTCAGGAAAACATAAGTTCCCTTATGCTCTCCTTCCGGCAATCCCGTCAGTCTTGCAAGTTTTGCATCAAAATTGATGATAACACTTTCTCCATCCCCCGAAAAGGTCATCGTCCCATGATCCGACGCAAAGATACCGTCATGAGCAGCCGGAACCGGTGTATCCGGTTCGTAAGGATAGTTCCCGGGATTCGGGTTTGAAATAATTCGGTTACAGCTGCTGATTAGAAGAAGACATGTGATAAACACAAGAATTTCTTTTTTCATGACATTCCTCTCATTTTCCGGAACCTCCCAATGTCAGTGTGTTGACAGTGGTGCCTACTCCCATTGTTCTGCCTGATGGCAGTCCGAGTCCGAGATCTTTATAATATTTACTGACATCACTGACATCAAAGCCTTTGTTTGTCCGGTTGTATGTGAACCGTTCTCCATTGCCATTCCGGATGATCAGATAATCATCTCCCACCAACCCGCATTCAATATAACCGCCCAGAAAACCGTCGGAATACAGTGTCAGCGCTCTCTCATCAGAACCAAGATATCCGTTGACCGGTGTCCGGGACCAGCTGTCCGCTTTGTAACCGATTGAATTCTTTCCATCAGTCTCTCCGTAAGCCACCCCGCCATCAGCACATTTCCGATCGTGACCGTCATTCCTCCTCCGTTGTTCTGTTTCCAGTAACCGGCAAACTTGTCCAATGTAAGCGTCGACACAGCTTTCGGTGTCGCTGTAGGGTCGGGTGTTGGTGTCGAATCAGATTTGTCGATAATAACAGTGTTCTGCCCCGGTTTCAAACCAATCTTTTTCACATAATAGTTATCCTTAAAACTCCATGGATCTGATTTTGTTCCCAGAATCCGCAGCCAGTCGGGACAGTTCATATTGATCCATCCTGCACAGGTAAATTGGAGATAACCGGTTTCGCTGTAATACCACTTATTGATGGTGACCGGTGTATCTTCCGTGGAAGTTCCCAACCCGATCGGATGATTTCTGTACTCTGAATCAGCAAAAAATTCTACCTTCGGATCAATCAGGTCGATCCGATACGCCTGATTCAGCTGCTGTTCCAGCTGCAGAAAGTAATCATAAGTGGAACTCAACAGATTGTCATATTCCTTCTCCAGTATTGCATCTACTTCCGGCTTTAGCCAGGCATAAAGGTCACTCTTTAGATTTGCTGCATACTTTCTCTGTGTTCTCCGATTGGGAGCCTTATAAATGTCTGTCAGTTTGTCTTCACCATAGATCAATCCCGGTTTGGTCTCCCTTTCAAGATAATAGTCAAGCGTAGTTTGGTTCAATTTCCAAAAAAGATTGACATAATCATCGATAATTCTTTCAAGATATTTGCTTGCCTGCATATCCCCGCGGTTTTCCCGGGCTTCCGCGTCCTCAAGCACGGTTTTCCACGCAGCTTTCGCATTTGCGTCATCCGTAAGAGGGAGCATAATGATTCCGGATCGTTTGTCAATCCCACCGGGATGTGTAAAGCGCCATATAGAAACGGCGCCATTGTTTCTATCATATTCTATATATTTGTTTGAGAACTTTCGGTATGCATATTCCTCGACACTGCCGGCGCCATTCAGAGAGATATAGGAAAGCGTGGCATCGGTGGCGCTGTAAATGTAATATCCAAGAGAAACCGCACTGTAAGCCCAGCCAACCGGTCCGGGAAGTGCGGCTCCGGCTCCAATGACCAGCATTGCCAGATCCGTATTGTTAGCATTAAAAGCTTCATTCCAGCCATCCCGTTTTGCCTGAGAGAAAAACTTTGTTAATGTCAGAGCCTGTCCCATCGGTCCGAGAATCTTGCTGATACCGGGTATTTTCAGTCCCTGTGACAAAAAGTCCAGCCCCGTTGTCGTATTTCCCAGAATGGTTTGCATGCGGTCAGCAAATTGAGCTTCACTGTTCGCTGTAAGTTTGCTGAGCTTTTCATCGGGTGAGAATTTTCCTTCGCGGATCTGTGCAGCCAACACATCCCAGTGAACGGTTGCCTGAAGCCGCAGCCCATCCCGGAGAGGATCTGAAATCGTCAGGACTTTCCCGTTTGCATCTCCGCCTCCGTTCAGAACCATGACATAAAACTCACCGAAAGTGCAGAAATGATCGGTGCGGAAGGTAAGTCCACCATTTCCGTTGGATTCTGCGTATAAAATTTCCCAGGTTCCGGCTTTTTTGTTGTAGTATTGGAGAAAAACGTTGTCACCCAATTCCGGATCATGCGGCAGGGTGATCTCAACAAGGCCTTCGAATTCCGCTTCTTCACCGTCCAGCAGAAAATCATAGCCGACCGCCTCATACGTCCCGTCAAACTGTCTGCCCAAATCGCGGACTTCCAGCTGACGGGGTTCATCTGTGAGACAATTCTCCCCGAAGGAGACATGTATACCGTTCTCGAAGCTTACCTGACGGTTTGCATTGTTTACGGTCGCTGTCATCGGCTGAACCGAATCGGTATCAAAGTAGATGAAGGAAACACCGATCCGTGTTTCGGTAGATCGGGTAAGTTCTTCTATCGTGCGCGACGGTAAGGGCTTTTCAAGCAGATCATCCAAATGTCCTCGCAAAAAGCCCGGCCACAGAAAAGCAGCTGCCGCAAAAACTCCGAGAGCAAGTATGATGACGGCAATGGCTGCCGCATGTCCCTTTTTCTTTTGCTTCCCTTCAGTTTTTACAGTAATATCGGGAGAAACCGGTTTGTTGGTCTGATAAACAGGTGCGGCCGAAATCCCGGATGTGCCGGTTTTCGCCAGTGATCGTCCACAGTGTTTGCAGAATTTCGCCTCTTCTCGTACGGGTTTTCCGCAATATCTGCAATATTTTGCCATGTAACCTCCCGAATGTTTAATGCGGAATGCGGAATTCGGAATGCGAAATGTTTAATGCGGAAGCAAATATTTCTTCTGACAACAAAGGCATCTGTTCCTAATTCCTAATTCCCCATTAATTTATGGTCTCACCAGAAAAACCGTTCCGATGCTGGCATCCGGCCAGTGAAGCTGCCCGACGGCATATTCGTGTCCGTTCAGCACATAGAAAGCTGACATATCGATGCTGCCCGTTCCCAACCCGTAGAAGCGGCCGTTCTGCATTTCTCCGTAAAAGGTGGTGGGCGGTGTGTAGTCCGTATTGCCTTCATCGGTTTTTGTGTTATGAACATAGGCCCAATTGAAAGTCATACCGTTTCCATTCGTATCTTTTGAAAAGTTCACATTACACAGCCGTTCGATCCCGGAGCCGTACTGGCCGTTGAGATCATCAATGATATAAGCCTTCCATCCTCCGAGCAGATCATCAAATGTTGTCAGCCTGACATTGCCGGCAGGCAGCGAACCATTGATAATATCATGGGTAACCCAGAGAAAATCCTGGAGTCTTGCCATTTCCGAAGTCGAATAGGCGCCGGCATTATAGGTTCTGTTTGCCGGGGCGGCTGTCGGTTTCGGAAGAGAAGTCGGAGCAGTGATCCGGGAGACCGAGGCCGTCGGCTGGGTAATGGGAACCGATGTGAATGTCGGCTGAATGAAGATCGGGACAGCACTATCGGTCGGCTTTGATGTAATTCCGGAAATTGTTTCCGGTATTTTTGTCAGGACCGATTCTGCGGTGGGTTTTACTCCGGAGATCAGAGAGTAGAGCAGGTCCTTCGGATCGCCGTCGTAAACCTTCCAATAATAATATCCCGCAGCGGCAGCTAACAGGATCAGGATGATCAGCGCTACTGTACCGCAGCCGGATTTTTTCTTCTTTTCGGGCAATGCCGATCGTTCCTCAGCCGGAGGTACAGCCGGTATGGAAGACTCACGCGGTTTTGGCGGAACTGAAGATGGAGCGGGAGGAAGGGAGGACGCGCGTGATTGCGGCGGAGCAGGTGGTGTATCCGGAACGGCAGACGAATGAACACTCCGCATGAGTGATGCGGCAGCTTCACGCGAAACCTGCCCGCTTAGCTTTTTTCCGCAATTCTCACAGAAAATCGAATCCGGCTCCAGTTCCGTGCCGCAATAAGGGCAGCACAGGAAAACAGGTCCTGTCTCCGGAACAGGACTTTGGGCTTTTCCGCACTCCGGACAAAATTTCGCGCTGTCCGGGATGGACGCTCCGCAATGTTCGCAATACATCTTTCCACCTCCCATTACCACAATCATTTTGTATATCCGTCCGATTCATCAAAGAATGACCAGTTGATTTGTTCAACATTGAAACCGTTGTTTAATATATCCCAGAATCTTTCACCGGTTTTCCAGGCTTTCACTAATTCCAAATAGACCGGATTCATATAAGCAAGATTCAGGTCGTTCCCAAGCTTCAGGCATCCGAATACGGCTTTGTACATGAGGTCAAAAGCATGAGATCCGGGGTCTTCACAGATTTTTTTCAAATTAATTCTAAGGTTCAGGGGCATCGTGTTCGGAGTCAGATACGAAGTGTCCAGCAAAATACTGATAATGCCCGGATCAACTTTTTCCGCAGTTTTTTCAATTGCATCAATTTCTATTTCCAGCGCACTTCCGAATATGTTTCCAAGAATACCACTGATCACTTCAAGATACCCCAGGTATCTATTACCTTCTGCCGCTTTGACATTCGGAATCACTACAGTCCTGCCATCCGCGAGATTCAGCCGGAGGTCATGGACTTCAGACCGACCGAAATCAACATTCCCGGTCGCCTGACCCTTAATGCGAACGAGCTGTCCCTTATATCTGACCGTTAATGGGGTGTCTTTGTAGGTGTAATTATTCTTCGTGACGCCTTTGACTTTATCGTTGATCGTGTTCATGAACTTGCTCTTGAAGAATTTTTGCATGGACTCGCTTTCCATCCATTTGTTGAGGTAAGTCGCAAAAATCTTTTTGATTGCCACCTGTGAAAGATTTGAAAAAGCCTTTGCAAAAGCTTTCCAGTAATCCCGTTCCTCCTCCTTCATGCTATAGTAATTTTTGAAAAATTCCATGAGCAAAAAGCACGTGATAACAAATCCTGCTTTCAGGAACACATTCCGGCTTTCCCTGTCTGAGATGGAAAAACTCACAGACATCTCATCGGTATCGATGAGATTCGTCAGCAGGTTGATAAATGCCGAATACAGTTTCGCCTCAAATTTACGGGCATATTTTCCGGCGGGCGAATTTGGGTCCGCAAGTTCTGATATATGCGTAACTCTTTTAACCGGATCCAATAATTCCAGTTCTTCATACGTACTGCCTTCACCCCAGCAGCTTGCGATCATCTCTCCGACCGTCTCCGCGATAAAGTCTTTCATCGGAGAAAGGAATGCTTCAATATTCGACCCCAGTTTATAGCAGATCAGGAGAGTAAAGGCAATATCCCCTGCCCATTTAAGCTTCCGGGAGCCCCATTCCGAAAGCAGCCATACCCGTCCCCAATAGGTCGCTTCATCTCTTTCAGCATAATCCTTTTGCTGCTGCCAGTAGGTCATCGACCACAGGATCACGATCCGCCGCAGTGAGCGCAGCTCGGTGACATCACATTTGGCAGGACTGCTATAGTTTTCTTTGATCTCACGGAGTTTTCCCGGGATCCGTTCCTCTGGGTAGTAGCGCCGAACGGCGTCCAACAGAAGCTTGTATTCCTGCTCCCATTCCACCGGAGGTCCCGGTTCCAGACCGACAAGCCGCAGCGGGATCAGCGCCGTTTCACTCTTTTCCGGTGTCGTTATCCGAACAGGCAGCTCTACATCGTAACTGCCCACCAGTTCCGGATTCATGGGCTGCGGATAAAGAGCGCAGATACGCTTGCTGCTGTCTCCGTCAAATGTCGTGATATGGCAGTCATATTTCGCGAGGACATTCTTCGATACTTCATCCGTGTCCCGGAGGACTCCGATAGTGAAGCATTTTTCATCCGTAACGAGCTGTGCTTTCCCATCCCGCTTCATGTAGGCATAGCACATGTCAAAGGCCGTATAAGGAATCTTCTTTTCCCTGTCTTCCGTGTCCATGAATGAACAAACATCCAGCCGTCCGTTCTGCAGCTTTGCGGGCTGTCCCGGGCGGGAATTTTTAATGTCATTTTCCAGACCTCTGGAATAAAGCACGGTGAAGCCTTGCGGCCAGAGTCCAAAGTAAAACCCATTCTCTATTGTGGATCCATCCCGGAATTCCGCTGTGATCCTGACATAAACACTCTTTTGTTCAGCGAAGATGCCGGATTCCTTTTCCATGGGTGCGGAATTATTGCGGATCACCGCGTCATAAGCCAGGTATTGCTCCTTCTTTTCCCAGGTGACGTCAAAACCGTTCTCAGCCTTCAGAATGAGAGCTTTCGGTTCCTCAGGCGCTTCCTGCAGCACGAAAAGCTTCCGTGCTGTTCCGCCGGCGCCGGCGATCAGGATCAGCTGCTCTTCACCGTCCATGATCCAGCTCTGCCCATCTTCAGCTAAGGATGAAGGGAATACGATCTCCGGTTCACCAATGACGCGGAAGGTGATCCGGTTGTGCATGACACCGCCTGCTCCGGTGAAGGTGAAGATGAGTGTGGCAATCTCTGCTTTTGAATCCGCGGGAATGCTGACCTCAGCGCCCAAATAATTGTTTTGAATCCCGAGAGGCTTGACGTTCATCTCCTCACCGGACGCTGATATCTTTGCCGTCAGATCATCCCGGATGTTTTCCCGGATTGAACCATTGAATTCTTCAATCTCTACGATCCGTGCCCAGACGGAGACAGCTTTCGCTCCTTTTTGAATGCTGTCTCCGAAGTTTTTATAGACCTTCATTTTAAAGATCTTCTTTTTCTTCTTTTCCTCATCCCGGTTGTTGTCCTTTTTGTCCTTTTTAGCCATACTCAGGGCACCGGCTGTGGCTAATGCTCCGCCCAGACTGATGCCGACCTTGGCAGCCGTATCGGAGTTGTTTAAGCCTTCCACAATACTGTTCCAGATCGTTGTTCCTCCGTCTTCACCGGCAGTAAGCGGAGCGATCATGGTTGCGATTTGGTTCCGTAAGGATAGCTGTCCGGCATTGTCGCTTATTGAAAACCTTATACTAAACAGCAAATATAATCCCCCGTAAATACTACCGGGCCCCATGCCCGCTATATTTATTGATTTAATTCGCGGATCAGAGGGAACTGTAACTTTGAAAGTGATACTGTTTTCTTTTCTGGATATAACCTTTACCCAATCCAGAGTTTCACCATCACGCCAGATTTCAGCAGATTCTACTTTGTCTTCCTGCCTGTTTTCAGCAATTATATCTCCAACCATATAAGAGTTATTCCCACCGATGCTAACAGTTCTCATATATTCGTGTTTATGACCTTCGGAATAACTCCAGGATACACTTATTGTGAAGGTGTCTCCTCTGTGCATTGTTGCCCCATAATGAACTTGTATTCTGCCATCAAAATCTATATCAGAAGAGGTTATTTTTACTCCATCATAAGAAACCGTGATTGAATAATCTGTACTTATGTTTTTATCGTTTACAACAAAGGTTCCGCCTGAGGCATATCCGTTAGGAAACCATAAAAGAAACAGCAGTAACAGTATAACCACTGAAAGCGATAGATGTCTTTCCCTTAAGTGCGCTGTTCTCATACTTCCTCACCCCTTTACATAATCACTGAAACAAGAGCTGCAATGGCAAATCCCAATGTCAAACCGGTCAGCAGACTGTCGCATTTTCCCTGCAACGCTGTTCGGACACCGTTTGAGGCTTTAGACGTCAGCGACTGTGCGAAAGTGTAAAGCTTGCCGCTGCCGCCGCCCAGCGCTTCCAGCGAGAGAACCGCTCCGGCGATACCAGCGATGTATGAACCTTCGGAAGGATTTCTGCCGGCAAAAGCAAAGAATGCGGCTCCACCCAGGATGATCCCGAACAGAACACTGATGAAGCTGCGTTTTTCTCCGTGTCCGGTGAACAGAGCTCCGATCCCTTTGAAGAATCTGACCAGCCCGCCGTTGAAAAGTGAAAACAGGGCAGCCGCGGCAGTTCCCATTCCCAATGTACCGCCCAATGTTCCGAGTATTCCCTGAACGCTGTCCAGGGAACCGCGGCCAAAGCCTCCTTCCGTGTAGGTAAGCAGGGAGAGCCATTTGACGATCTCCGAATCTGAATTTCGGTTTTGAGAAAGGAAATAATAGAGTGCGGCAAGCGCCAGCGTTCCGATAAGGGCAAGAGGATTCTTGAAAATGCGGAAGATTCCGCCGATATAGGAACCGATGCCGTTGAAAACGCCCGCGATCGGTCCGGACACAATGGTGATTTGCTCCGCTATACCATTCATTCCGGGAAGTTCCAATACGCCAAAATCGATCTCACCGGCGGAGGCGGAAGCGGCGATAGTCCGTACCTGTTGAACAATTCCAGACGTTGCCGCCGTGGATACAACATTTTTTGCAGATGCTCGGGATCGGGGTTTTGTGGCGGGCTTTTTGGGGGATTTTTCTTTTATTTTTGCGGGTGCAGCTTTTACCTGATTTTCCTGCTTCGGTGCAATATCAGCCGACTTTTCCGGCACAATCGATGGCTGAACAGCTGATCGACCGGCTTTTTGTGTTTTTTGTACTGTCCCCGTGACTTCGAGTGCCCTTCCGCAGTTTCTGCAGAACTTTGCACCTTCCCGGACCGGGCTTCCGCAAAATCGGCAAAAGTTCGCCATGTTCCCCTCCTTCAGACCAAAACCTCGTGTGCTTACCTATCTCCGGATTCGATAGCAAGAAGTGGTTATCATCACATGCTTTACAGAAGCCCCATCACAAAGCCAGGAATGTTTCATTCTTTATTCACAGGCCAAAATACCACTTCATTATGCGCAAAAAATGTCAAGATAATCATTGTTTATCTGATTATATCAAATAAAATTTCGTATAACAGGATCTTAACATCGGTAGTCTGACTGATGACAAGTTTTTTGGAATCTCGTTGTATACTCGAAATAGAGTCCTGTACAGATATCGCTTGTCCAGTAACGTCCGTCCGGCATCTTTTCATCATACCATACATTGCATCCCAGACTGTTCAGGATATCAATGAAGGATAAACCTTCTTTTATCTCATAAAGATCAAAACTGAGATAAATATATGGTCCATTTCCCTGATATGCCGGAAATGCCCTTTTCTTCCAAAGTTCGATAATCCTGTCGTTTCTGTTCATTTTTTTACTGAACCCGTCTTTCATAATTTCAGGTTCAGTTTATCCATCCTTTCAGAATTTCTGTACAGAAATATTCGTATTTCAAAAAGAAGCCATTTTTGACATACGGCGCTTCGATATAAATCAGGTCATCTCTCCGGGAAAAAAGCCATGTGTATTCACCCGGTTCGTCATACCAGGTAAACTGAACCGACTCCTTTTTATCAAGGGACATAGAAACATTAACAAATTCAGATATGCCCGGTCCAATATAACTGATTCGGAATCCATATGATTTGCCATCGAGCAGAAAATGCACATATTCCCATCCGGCGCCTGTATCATCGACATGAAATGAAAAAGTGTGATCAGTCAGTAATGCCTGTTTCTCTTTTCCGGCGTCCTGGAAGGACTGCCATATTCTTGCCATCTTTTTTTCGAGTTCTTTTTGTTTTCTGTTTTCCCTGTTCATTTCAATCCTCCAGTAACTGTCTGATCAGATTCTCACGCTGATTGATGAATATGGATGTGATTTGGTAGCATCCTGTCTCCTCATAAGAAACAGGATGAATCAGTCCATTATCAAAAGAAAGAATTTCAGCGCCTGGAATAGCAGTGAGAATCGGAGAATGGGTGACAATTATGAACTGGGCGCCAGCCTGGGCGCATCTGTAGATTTCAATGAACATCGTCAGCTGCCGCTGTGGAGACAGAGCTGCTTCCGGTTCGTCGATCAGGTTCAGACTGTGGGGACGGAAATTGTCCTGTGCGGTTTCGAGAAAACTTTCTCCGTGAGATTTGCGATGCAGGTGTTTGGCTTTGGACTCGTCTTCTTCAGCATATTCGGCTTCTTTTGTCGCAACATTGTAGAAACTTTCC
>JAFRIR010000117.1 GCA_017432685.1 Flexilinea sp.
ATCATCCCTGATGAACTCATCATAGATATCGTTTCCGACCACGATCATTTTGTCCATATATTCAGCCCCCCTTTTCGATATCATTCCAAACCCGGCATAAACATCCGGTTTATATAAGCATACCACACTCAGCCCGGAAGGACAAGAATTTCATCAAGGGATTCTCTAACGGAAAATTTGCCTTAAATTTTGATAACACATCCAAAGCAATGAAGGAAGCCGCAGCGGCAGGCGGCAGCGGCTTTATGCAGTTTGGACTGATCAGAGACGGAGATTCCGCAAATGAACATTTTGGGATACAACGATCACTCTGTCCAGGGCAGCTCTATGTTCGGAAGCTCCAATTCGTTGACGTCCTGCAGGTCGTATACGATGCCATTTTCCTCCAGTTCCTTCAGAAAGGCGTTCACATAGACAGGACTTGAAAACGTCTGTAAAAAGTCGAAGGTGAAGCGTCCGTTCACCGCGGAGATTTCAACGGTCAGGCCATCCGCTGCGGAAGAAGTCCACACCCTGAAATCGCGGATATATTGCTCGGCTTCCCGATAGTTTGCTTTTCCCACATAACTCACCGTCGCTGTGACGACCCTGCCCGCCAGCGCGTTGATATAGCCCGCGATGCCCAGCCGTTCCTGATCGCTCTCTTTGGAAAGGATCAAACCGTTGATACCCTTGATAGAGGCAGCGCCCATCAGCACATTCTCCTCCTGTGTTTGGGCAAAAACCATTCCCCGGTAAGCAGTGCCCTGTATTTCCAGTGGCCAATCGCGCATCTTCTCCTTATATTCCAGGAAAGCCCCGCCGACCAGACTCTGATGTGCCAGCGGCGCGTGAAGCGCCTTTCTCTGATTCACGCACAGAGTGATGCGTATCACGTCCTTTGCGTCGGGATACAGCTTCGCAATAGCCCGGCTGAGCAAAAGGGAAACCATGGTTCCGGGACTGCCGTCGTTATCCAAATTGAATTTCATGAATTCTTTCTCGGAAACAGCGATGCTGTAAACGGTATGCTGATGATCCTCCTGTAGTCCCGCCATAGAGACAAGGTTCAGTGCATCGGACATCTGCTCATTGTTTCTGGGACGCGGAAGATCTGTCCTGCACACCATAGGATCGATCCACTCTTCCTCGGAGATTTCATCCCCAACCAGGCGGATGCCCTCGTCATTCAGCTTGACGTTATACCGCTCCGAGCAGTAATAATACAGCAGTGTCCTGAGTATCTCATAAGCGCCTGTTCCGTCTGTCATGCCGTGGAACACATCCAAAATGATCCAATTATCCTGCCAGCAAAATGCGATCATGTGATAATTGGAGGCCTCCGAGTTTAACGCCACGCCGTGCAGCGAATGGGTAATAACGATAGGCCGATGGTTTTCCGCAAATATATACTGTCCGTCCTTTTTCTGCAATTCAACACAAAAATACGGATATCTTTCCATTGTTGAATCCACAGCCTGGCGAAGAAAATCCGGGTCGATCAGGTCACGCATACGGATCCTGATTCGGATTTCATTAGGGCTTTCCTTGCTTGTCACATATAACGAGCGCAGCTCCGTAAACAGTTTCTGTTCCATTAGCATACCTTTCCACTCATTCAATAGGGAACCTCTAAAAAGTCTTATAATTATACCCTCATTCACAGTTTATTATTTATGGTGCGGGACTCAGAACCCTTTTTTCTTGAAAAAAACCTTCCCGCGCCGTGATCTCCGTGGGGCGAAGCTCTTGCTCAGAATATGAACCGGGGTACAGGCCCCTCCGGGACCCGTCCCCCTTTTACCCCTCAGAACACATAAGGACGATTCACTTCACTTTTCTTCCTGCGAGGTCTGGTTCAGGATATTTTCCGCCTCTTCTTTTGTGATCTCGGTCAGGCTCATGTTTCCTGACATGAATCGGTAACGAAGATGCTGCGCAGGTTCCCAAACGTTGTTTTTTCCTCTTTTTTCGATAAGATCTCCGGTTCTTCGAACGATTACATTTCCTGCATCAAAACGATAATATTTAGTTTCTTCCATGGTCATTCCGGTTTCTCCTTAATAGCATTTTTCATTCCGATGAATGGTATCAACAGTCATTTGTCCTGATTTATTTCCCAATTGTAATCCGGTGCGCCGGCGGGTACGGGAACTTTGGCATAGATTTCCTTTGCATACGCTTCCGCCGCTATTCTTTCCTCTTCTGTAGCGGTTTCGCTGCGCGCGACTTCATAATTCGCATGCTCTAATTCTTTCGCATCAAAAGAAGCGGGAGTATGCAGCTGCAGTTCAAAAATCAAACCATCCCCGGTTTTCAGGTTCGTATTGATTCCCTTATAGCCGTCTCCTCCCCATCTGTTTCTGAATTTATAGACTGTGATATTTTTTTCCGCAAAGGCTTTCAAGGTTTTATCGACAACAGAAACATATTGATCATCATCAATGCACAAGGTATAGCGAAGCACATCACCGATTACTGCAGCAGCCTCTTCCGGAGGAACCTCCATGTCATGGGCTTCTGAGAGAATCTTTCTGGTCAGACTGTCTTCAGATTTGAGACGGTGTTCCAAACCTACCAGCCTGGCGTTTTCTGATTCCAATGATTGCAAAACCGCGGTAATTTCAGGTTCAACCTGAGCAGCTGCTTCGATCAGTTCTTCTGCCAGTTTCCGGGCAATTTCCTGTTCGTCGCTGCTTTCCTGCTGAACTGGCTCATTTCCTTCTCCGGTTTCAACTTTTTTGATGTCCTCACTCTGATCAACGGTAAGGTCAAAGGTATTGAACATTTCATTATCAGGCAAGACCATAGCAAAGGAATCAGTTTTGTCGATACTTACCTCAATTGTTTCCGCACTGAGATCAAGCACATGACCACCGTACAGTCTGTCATCTGAAACGAAATGAAAATGCCAGCCAACAGCATTCAGATCATTCATGTACGCGGGACAATACAGTCCAACAACGGTCCCCTGTATGTTTTCATAGTCAAAAAAAGTTTGATCGGTTTCCAAAACCACCGCCAGCGGTTTATAGGGTTTTGTTTGCGGAAGCTCGCTTCTGACATTCATTGTATTGAAGGTTCCCTCAGCCTTGATCATGTAAAAGCGGTTTTCACCTGTTTCGCTTACTTTTTTGTCAAGTGCGGTCTTTAAGTCGCCCACACTGTCGATGCCAGTGAGTTGAATTTCCTCGTCCGCGTCAAAAAAGGTCACATTTGAAAACGGGATCGTTTCTTCATCTGGAACGATCTCGATTGAGCCATCATATGCGGCTCTGTAAACCACACCCTCAAGCATGATGAGTTCGCCATTAAGCGCATTAAACGTACCGATCCCGATATCGCCCAATTCTTTGAGACGGGCCACGGGAATGCTCCCGTTATAGTCACCAAAGGTCAGTCCCTGCAAAAGAGAAACCTGACTGATCACTTCTCTGTCAACAGTGATGCTGTCTGCAGGGTTCTCAGCGCAGATGTTACCGCTTACGATAAATAATAATGTGAACAGCAGCACAACGCCGAGGGCATGTATATTCTTGTTGTTATTTGAGTTTTTCATTTTCCGTTCTCCTCTTTTTAAGGAAACCTCTAAATACATCAAGTTTTCTCTGTCCTGAGGAGGTTTCCGTGGGGCGAAGCTCCTGCTCCGTATTCAAACTGGACGAAGTCCATACCTATCGGAGCAGGTTATAACCTGCCGCCCCCATACCCCCGCCCGAAAGTTTTTAAAGGTACCCTTAAAAAACTGCCGCACTTTTCATGTACGGCAGCTTTTTGGATATAGAGACTGTGAAAGTCCTATGAAAAATCTTATTTCTCGGCTGGCTTATCAGCGGGTTTTTCAGCCTTTTTTTCCGCAGGCTTATCAGCTTTTTTCTCAGCAGGTTTTTCAGCCTTTTTTTCTGCGGGCTTTTCAGCAGCTTTTTCGGCAGCTTTCTCAGCGGATTTTTCGGCTTTTTTCTCAGCGGATTTTTCGTCTTCAGCCTTTTCGTCCTTCTGTTTGGCAGCTTTGTCGAATTGCTTGAGCATCTGCTTGTCCTGTTCATAGGCCTGCTGGACCATCTGTGTATGCTGTGTATACAACTGGTCAAACATCTGGGCGGCGACCTGGCTCATCTGATAAGCATAGGCTGTCAGCTGGCTGATTTTCTGGTTGACCAACTGGTTCGCCATCTGAGTCATCAGCTGGAAATTGGGCATCGGCATCTGCGGAACAGGGAACGGGGTCATCGGGGCGTTCTTTGCTCCGTTTGCGGCGACCTGATTCAGCCAATTCAGCGGATTGGGCATCTGTGAAAAGGCAGATTCAACATTATTGTTTTCATTCTGTTTCATTTTGTTTTTCTCCAAATTTGGTAATAAATTCTCAAATGGCAGACTGTCTTTCATGTCCGCCTTGATTCCGTCAAAAACTTCCTTGATCATGTCAGCCTTCTTTTCTACGAAGAGCTCTAACTGAAAATCACTGATTCTGTCATCAATGCTGACCGTTTTGACCTCATAAATATCTCCCTCGACCTCGCCTTTCGTAATGCCGTACAAATCGATCTTACCATTGGCATTCCGCGGCAGTTCCGGAGAAATCAGAATACGGGACGGGATGTTATCCGCAGAAAGTGTTTTTTCAGTAATAAATGCCTCCCGCAGGACATTGAGAACCGTATCCAAAGGCGATTTTTCATCTTTCAAAACCTGCACACACAACATCGGCAGATTATCATGGGTGATTTTGATGAACACAGGTACAACGCAACAGCTTTCGATGCCCTTGCGGCGGGCAATTTCGATTTCCACCTTACCCGCTTCAAAATGTCTGTCCCCTTCGTGAATAAAGAATCGTCTTGCCCTGCCGAGGTAGGTGATTTTGCCGGTCTCGTCGAGGCTCACATGATCATTTGTACAGACAAAGGGTTTCCCGTCAATTTCAGTTAGTTTAACGATCTCTTTATCATCCAGCATCGGCGTGGCGCAGGACGGAGAAGTCAGATACAGGATCCCTTCGCAGGGAGCGTCTTCCAAACGATAAAACCTGTTATTTTCGTCATCACCCAGGCGCAGATCATAACCGGGCATCAGATAGCCGATCGATTCATCTTCAATATCCGGCGTGGAAATGATACATGCACCGCCCATTTCAGAGACACCGTAGCCGTTCAGGAAGACAAAGTTTTTACATCCGTTTTCCCGCAGAAATTCGCAGTAACGTTGTTTATCCTTCGCAGAAACAGAAGCGCCGCCGACCACAATGCAGCGGAGGCTTGAAAAATCGAATTTCGCAACAGATTTCATCTTCATCCAGGTTTCGATCGCAGCGCTGACCGCAAACAGGAAGGTTATCTGATATTCAGGGATCGCCTTGTAAAACTGCGGATTGAGTATCCCGCCCGGAACAACAGCGATCGTTCCGCTGAGAGCAAGGGGGACATGAACCTGATCGATGATGCCATAGGCAGCGCTCATGTCAACTGCCAACCCGCTGGTCGGATCTGACATGAAAGCAGACAGATTTGTAATTTGCGAAAGGCTGACCGGAACCGCATTGAATGCCCTGTCAGAGAGCACAACCGGTTTTCCGATCCCGTTGGTCGTACCGGATGTGTGCAGGATAAAAGCGCTGTCAGAGCATTCTTCGGAAACATAATCGATCGGTGAATTTCCGTAAGCGGACAGAAGGTTGTCCATGCAAATCGAACCGAACCAGGTTTTGAGATACATGTATTTTGTTTCCTGTGCTGCAGCCAGTGCAGCAGGAACAGCCGAACCACCTACCGGAAGGTGAAGCAAAATGACATTACGCAGCCCCAATTCATATTTCCGGGTAACCATGTCCTGAATTAAATCAGGCGTGGCAAAATCATCTGTCATGATAAAATCAGTGAGATTCTCTTCCTGAATCGTATTTCTCAGGCGTCCCCGTTTGAATACAGTATATGGCGGAATGATTGAGACTTCTGCGCCAACCATGTTCAGCGCGTACACGGCAAAGATGACTTCTGCAGAGGCAGATCCCACAATTCCGACGCGAGCCCGGTTTTCCCCGGTCATTCCGAGAGCAGAAAAAACCGATGCGTAACGATCCCACTGCCGGAACATCAGCCGATAGGTATATATATTGACTCCGTCATTAATTGCGACGCGATTCAATTGGCTTAGTTTCAAACTGTTCGCATCAACAATAAACTTCCATACTTTTTGATTTTGGTTTATTTGCAAACCCGCCGATTGTGTTGTCTCAGCAGATGTATTCTTCATAAATTGATATTTCCCAGTCTGGTTTGATTGCCGGTGTTTATGCATCACCGTGAATTTTAATCATTCAAATAATAACCCATCGAAACGAAAAAATCAAGTAGGTTTTGGCAAATTAGGGTTTGACAATCTGGAACACTCCCCGGAAAAACCCGAAAAAAAAGGTAAAATGGTTTTAGTATTTGCTTAAACATTACAAAAGCCCTGATTTTCAGAATCGGGCTGAACAAATTCAGAAAGGAATTATCTATCATGAAAGAAAACGTCATCATTGTAAACTGCAAAGTTCCGAGCGAGGCTTTCCAGATTTTGAGCATGCTGCGGCAGGACCTGAACAATGAAAGTTTTGAGATCTCTCAGGCGGGCATTGTTAAAAAGGATGCCGGTCATCTCTCTCTGGAAGATGGCTTTGTTGCAGGCAACCCGGCAGAGAGCCGCGGTCTGGCCGGCAGCCTGATCGGCAGCCTGGTCGGTGTACTTGCCGGTCCTTTGGGCGTTCTGCTCGGTGGTGGTGTCGGCTCGCTGATCGGCGACTCCATGGACGAGAAGGAATTAGAAGATAAGGCGAAACTGCTGGAAAAAGCCGCCGAATGCCTTGTTGACGGAGAAACAGCCCTGCTGGTGTTGGCGAAAGAAGAGGATGAAACCGCACTCCCGGCCATGCTGAAAGATTTCCAGATCTCCATCACCCGCGTAAATGCTGAGGAAATCGCCGCGGAGATCGAATACGCGAAAAAGCAGGAACTCGAGAAGAAGGAAGCTGAAGAAGCTGCCGCCGAACTTCCTGAGGGTGAAAAACCCGAAGCGTAGGAATCTTCCGATGAATATCTGTTCCAACAACACCGGTCCCGGCAGCGTTGGAATATCATAAGAAAGCTTTTATAAGGCTTCCGCCAAAGAGGAAGCCTTTTTGAGTGTATAATCGAAACAGTTCAGAACCCAAGATGGCGCACATAGCGACAGGTCCCAAATGCTCCGTTCTGAATAGATAGATTTGAAGATTATCGAAAGGACAGTTTCAAAATGAATTTCAAAAAAATATGGTGGATCATCCCGCTGCTGCTTGCACTGGCGGGGATTGGATTGGGCGCTTATTCTCTGGGGAAAGAAAAAGCTGAAAAGGACTTACGCTCAGCGCAGGAATTCAACGTCATGCTCAACCGGGCGGAATTAGAAACGCTGAAGCTGGTGGACGGACCGATTTATATTTTCGGGCACAAAAGTCCGGACTCCGACACTGTCTGCAGCTCGATCGTGTACGCTGAATTGCTGAAACAAATGGGATATGATGCAAAAGCAGCAGTTCTGGGAAAAATTAACGACGAAACTGCCTATATTCTCAAAAAAGCCGGCGTTGCTGAACCCGAATTACTGGAAGATGCCGCCGGAAAAAATGTGATTCTGATAGATCACAGTGAATACGTTCAGTCTGCTGAAGGTCTGCAGGATGCCAATATTATTACGATCATCGACCATCACGCAGTTGGCAGTGTTATGACCGGTCATCAAATGATTTATGACGCCAGACCTGTCGGCGGGACTGCTACGATCATCTGCATCCGTGCACTCAATTACGGTCTTGAAATCAATAAATCTATGGCCACGCTTCTCCTGGGAGCGATCCTGTCCGATACCTCAAACATGAAATCGGAATTCACTACATCCGCAGACAGGGCTGCCATTGAGGAATTGAGCAAAATTGCCGAAATCAGCGATCCACAGGCTTTTGACCAGGAATTGTTCAAAGCCTCTATTTCCTATAACGGAATGACGGATATGGAAATATTGGAAAGCGATGTCAGGGATTACGAAAGCGGCGGACGCAAGTTCACCATCGGCTGCATCAATGCCTACGATGAAGACACAGCCAGGGACCTGGCAGGACGCATGAAGGGCTTGATGAAAGATATGGTCAACGCTCACGGCGCAGAAATGGGTTTTGCACAGATTTCCATCTTTCATGACGATATCAGCATCAATTATGTCGTTCCTTCCGATGAGACCGCCGCTGAAGTGCTGAAAGCCGCCTTCCCGGACAAAAACCCGGAATTCGATGGCACTTCTTATATCTTCACTCCCGGAATGCCCCGAAAGGGAGGGTATGTACCCGCGATCTCGGATGTACTTGCATCCCATCCCGGAGAGTAAATTTAAGGGCACCTCTAAAAGCTCCCGAGCGGGGGTATGGGGGCGGCAGCCCCCGGAAACCTCCCGAGGAGATTCAGAGAATATATTCTCTGAATCTCCTCGGGACAGAAAAAATTGATGTTTTTAGAGGTTTCCTTAAAATGATTCAGGATTCAGGTGTCAGTTGTCAGAAATTCTGATTTTCAAGACGCATTGGTAAAACCTGATTCAGGTTATAAATTTAAAAAGGTGAATCATCATGAATTCGTTTGAAGAGATCAAAGTCCTGCTGAAGGAAAAGAGCGGGAAAAAGCTTACGGCCCTTTCTGTGGGCATCTTTTTGGTCATCACGGTAATTGTGTTCTTCGCTGCTTTCGAGTTCTGCAGGAACAATCACCTGGAGCAAATGTATCAGTATCTCGGAGCGGTTCCGAAGATCATCGAAAGCCGGAAGAACGAAATACAGATGCGCAGCCGCGTTTTTGAAGAGAACATTCTGGCACGAGCAGAGCTCGGTGTAAAGCTCTACACGGAAGAGAACGATCTTACTGACGAGGAGAGACTGGAACAAGTAAAAGAAGCCGTTTCCGCTGAGAGCGTCTCGGTGCTGGACGGACAAAGGAAGGTGCTTGCCACCACCGGTCCGGTGAGTTCGGAAGAAATTTTCCGTTCCTGCATTCAGGAACTTGAGCCGGGCGTATTCCATCTGGAGCTCTATTCGGCTCTTTCGGAAGAGGAAGAGTCAACGGGAAAGAGTGACGGAAAAGGGTTTATGCTGCTTCCCGTAACGGAAGACGAAAATCGCAGTCTGGTCTTTGAATTTTCCTGTGACACGATGCTGGAAACGTATAATGAACTTGCCGACATGTCCGACGAGCTTGAACACATGATCTCCGGAGGAAATGCTTCCGCCTATGCCAAATCCGGCGACAAGCTGTCGGTCTATCAAACGAATGAGATTTCGACCGAACAGACTCCGCAGCTTTACGAAGAGTTGACGGATGTTTTTCAGAAAAGCGGTGAATTCAAAAGAAGATGGAACGGAAACCCCGGTAAACTCATCACCTTGCTGGGCGACCGTTACCTTGCGGCAATGATGCAATTCCCGCAGGAAGAAATGGATATCCTGCTGACAGACCCCTTTAATAATGTTGTCAAAACCGGCTTTTTCATCGCCGGGTCCATTTCGGCCATCATCGGCTGTGGAATCATCCTGCTCCAGCTTTATGTTTTCCGCCGCCTTCATCGGGAAAAGGATGTCAAAGAGACGACGAAAGCTACCCGCAAGTCGATGCTTCAGGCAATGTGGCCGGGCATTTTGGTGATGCTTGCTGTCACATTCATTTTTTCAAACATGCTTCTGCTGCTTGAAAAACGGACGAATGCCACCTTAATCGCCAAAAGCCAGCGAGAGAACGTCCAATACGAGATCGACTGGCGCAAAGCCCAGGAGAGCACGATCCGCAGTACCTTTGATGATATTTACCTGTCACGTGCACAGATGCTGGCGGACTACCTGACGGAGCATCCGGATCAACAGACAAATGCCGGTCTCAAAGAACTAAGCCGTATTGCGGGGACCGATTACCTGATGCGCTTTGACAACACCGGGGAGGAGATTGTTTCCTCCAACAGCTATACAGGCTTTAAGGTCGGCGACAACCTCAGCGAAGACTATCGGGCAGTGCTGCTGGGATACCCCTCTGCTGTCGTTGGTCCCGCTGCGGATCCCTACACAGAGCGGATCCAGCTTGGCACAGCTGTTCTGATGACAGATGAAGACGGTCAGCCGGACGGGTTCCTTCTGGCTGTTTACAGCGTTTCGGAGCTGAACAAAGAGCTTAAACGGATGAGCTATGAAAACACGGTCAATTCATTTGCAGTGCGTAACGGACAAATCGCCGCTGCCATTAGTGACAAGGACGGGAACTTTATCGCCCATACCGATCCCGGCATGATCGGATTGAAAGCGGCAAACTTTCTCGAGAGTTTCGAACTCGACAGCAGTTACGAAGGCTTTACCAAATACAACGGGGAGAACGTTTATGTCTCTGCAAAAGCGGCAGATGGAAAGACGCTCCTGTATATTGTGCCTGAGCGCGGGACATCCATGGTACGATCGAGCATTGCCCTGCCGACTCTGGCAGTCGTGCTGATCCTGGCTATGCTCTATTACCCGAACGCAAGCTTGTTGATCTATCAAGCGATGACAGAGGCGAAAGGGAAACTCCGGACTTCTTACGAAACCGACAGTCCCATGAAGGCTTTTGCAGACGGTTATGCTATTTTCCTGACACTGTTTGGGCTTTTTGCCCTGATTGCCGGTGCAAACGGCTGGTGGCAATCCTTCAGCTATGTATTCAGCAGACAGTGGTCAAATGGTGTACATCTTTATTCCATCTGGGCAGCCTGGCTCCTCATAGTTGTCACATATTTCTTTGAATTAGTGATTCGTACGGTGCTGGATCTTTTGGAAAGCCGCCTGAGCCTCCGGACCAGGACGGTCATAAGGCTGGTGAAGAGTCTCATCACCTATGCCCTTTTCATTTCCCTTTTCTTCGTGATTCTCCATATGTCCGGTGTAAACACCGCAGCGTTGCTGGCCTCAGCAGGTGTCATTTCCATTGCCGTCGGTATGGGCGCCAAGAGCATGGCCGAAGACCTGCTCGCCGGGTTCTTTATGATGATGGAAGGCACCATCCATGTAGGTGATCATGTGAAAGTCAGCAGTTTTACAGGCACTGTCACGGATATGGGCATCCGCACCACAGAAATCACCACTGAAGACGGAAGTGTCGTGATCCTCAACAACAGCAAGGTCAGCGGCGTCGTCAACATGAGCCGGAAGCAGGAACAGGATAACGACACGGAAAACAAATCATAACAGCAGCTCACACAGGAGAGGAGAGACAATGAAAACCATAGCCATATCTGTTCAAAAGGGAGGGAGCGGGAAAACAACGACGGCCGCAAATCTGGCTGCCGCGATAGCCGCCCGGGGAAAGCGTGTTTTATTGATCGACAATGACCCGCAGTCCTCATTGACACTTTACTGCAATCTCTCGCAAGAGAAAACGATCACGGACGTTTACCATGGGAACGCAGCCATTCAGGAGATCGTTCAGGACTGGAACGGAATAGACGTTGTCCCCGCCGATATTCTGTTATCCCAGGTTGAAAACGAGATCGCGGAGCGGAAAGACAGACGGAATATATTGCACAGCGCGCTGGCAAAAGCATCTCAGTATTACGACTGCTGCGTCATTGACACCGCGCCCGGTCTGGGACTTCTCACCGTGAATGCGCTGATGGCATCCGACCATGTCATTATCCCGATGGAGCCGAATCCTGCCGATATCTGGGGACTTGAGTTGTTTTTGAGCACCCTCAACCGAATCAGGAAAGCCAAGCCGGGACTGACTTACAAAATTCTCCTGACTTCCTACAACGATCGCTTGAAGCTCCACCAGACAGCCAAAGAAGCGGTTGAGCGCCGCAACCTTGATTTGTACCCCGTGACCATTGCCCGGAATGTCAGGACAGCCGAAGCCTGGGGAGCACATAAGCCACTGCTGGCTTATGACCCGGGAAATAAGAACAATATCGCATATAAAACGATTGCAGAAATGGAGATGCACGAATGAAAGACAAAACCGCAGCGCTCGACCTTTTTCATGATCTCGAATCCCCTCGACAGGACCGGATGACTGACCCTGTCGAGGCAGATCTTGACCTGTTCAGTGATTTGGAAGAACCGGAACCGGATTTGTTGAACGCAGCTGAAGAAGCAGTATTTTCCAATGAAGTGGAAATTTCTGAGGAAGCCCCGGAAGATGAAACCGATCTTTCAGACGAAGCAGAATCTCTTGAGGATGCTCCGGAGGATGAGAGTGATGAAGCCGATCTTTCTGATGAAGAGGAATTCCTTCAGGAAGGCCCGAAAGACGATGCAGATGATTACGATCTTTATGATGAAGAGGAATTGAGCCAGGAAGACCCGGAGGATGAACCCGTTGAAGCGGACTTCGTTCTTGTCGATGAGATGGAAGAGGTACCGGACGGATCAGAGTTTTCCGATAATGAAGAAGCTCCGGAGCAGGTCCTGGAGGTCGAACCGGTCTATTTGAACAACCCGCACATGCCATTGTTTCCGCGGTCTTTTTCGATGATGAAGCCTTTATGGTTTTTCTTCTGGCCTGTTGTCCCGGTAGGCTTTCCGGTTATGGTGTTTTCCCCGATCATAATCTACACAAACAACAACGCGCCGGAATAATTCCGGCGCATAACATAATATGCATCTGATATTTATCAGGTAACAGCGGGGCAGATCCCCTGGACAGCCCCGCTATAATTCCATGTTCGTGTTCATCACCCGGTGTACCTCATCAGATGCTCTCAGAAAGGCTCCGGCGATCTGAGGATCGAAATGGCTCCCGGAGCCTTCAGCAATGATCGACATTGCTTTTTCAAACGGGAAACCCTCTTTATAACTGCGTTTGGAAACCAATGCGTCAAACACATCGGCAACAGCCATGATTCGTGCAGAGAGCGGAATATTCTCTCCCTTCAGACCGCAGGGATAACCGGTTCCGTTCCATTTTTCATGGTGATAATGTGCAAGGTCCATCGCTTCTTTCAAATAGCCGGAATTTTCTGCTGATACCATTTTGATCGCATTGGCGATCACTTCGGCACCGGCAGTTGTGTGCGTTTTCATGATCTCAAACTCCTCATCCGTGAGCTTTCCGGGCTTGTTGAGGATCGTGTCGGATACCTGAATCTTGCCTATGTCATGCAGCGGAGCGGAATTGACAACGTCATGCATAAAATCATCCGTCAGCTGATCGGTGTAAACCCCTTCCTTCCTTAGTTCGCGCATGATGATGTCTGTATAAGCCGCTGTCTTCCGAACATGATCACCGGTGCATTTGTCACGGCTTTCGACCATATCAGCCAGCACAAGGATCAGCCCGTTCTGCAGCTTATTAATGATTTCGCTCTGCATTTCCATGTTCTCGATCGTACCCACCATATCCTCTGTGGTACGGGTAACGGAGTGATAAAGATCCTCAATTTCATCACCGGTGTGAATATCCAGCTCATGGATGCGCTCTATCGTGTTCACACGATCTTCTTCCGTTGTGTAAACCGCTTCACCGGTAGCCATATCCAATGCATTGATCGGCAAAATGATGTTATATTCTGCGAACCAGATTGCCGCTGTCAACAGGAGCAGGAAGAAACCAAAGAACAGGGAAACAACACGGGCAAGAAATTCATAACCGTTCCGCGTGATATGATCCATGCTGATATCCACGCCCACATAACACTGACAAACGCCCTCGCTGTTGTAAACCGGCTTATATACCGTAAGCAGCCAGCCAAACTGTCCGTGAGCCGTAATCGGTTCGATCTCTTTCCCGGCCAGCAGATCCGGCAGCTGGCTTTTGAAATCCTCGTCAAACTCGACAATATCACCGGGCTCACCGCCTGGTGTATCCGGGGTATCCGCATCAAAAACAACCTGACACCCGTTTTCGAGAATTCTGTATGCGTAAACATATTGGATGTTCTCGCTGCTGTTTGCAAGGTCATTGAAGCGCTTATCGACCCGGGCGTAGCCTTCCGCCGCTTCACCAAGCGCTATATATTCATCCACACGGTCACCGTCGATGCTGTCGCTTGCCACATTCGCAACGCCCATCGCCAATGTCTGCTGCTCTTCGATAGCTGAGGTGCGGAAATGAACAAAACTGATAACAGTCACGATTAACGCAATGATCACCATCGCAGCGGTCACCAGCACAATGATTTTCGTCCGCAGCGACATCAGATGTGTCCGTTTGCTGTTAACTGACGCCCGCTTCTCTCTGGAAATCGGGGTCTGCTGCCAGCCTGCATAATAGAAACGATCCTTGAGCGATGCAGGCATAATTTGCAATACAGTTGTGACGGCAAGGACAGTGATGGTTTTGTCTGCAAGATCGATCAGCATATCCGCTGTGAATTGAGACAAAAATTCGCTCATCACACCTGCTTCATGGATCCGTAAAGCCAGCGGAGCGGAAATGCCGGAACCAAATTCAAAACCGTACAGCACCCAGGTAAGGACCGAACCAAGGCCACCGCCTATCAGCGCAAAAGTACCGATGATCGCGAGCAGACGCATGGGTTTTTTGAAGGTATAATATCCCTTACCGGCAAACCATGCAGAAGCAATAGCGATCAAGACAGTCAGAGATCCATAATATGCAGTGTTATAGTCATCGATACCGTTGATCAGGTTGGTGAAAAACCCGACGATGATTCCCGGAATATATCCGCCCAAAGCGGCAGCAAGAGCACTGCCGATATTATCCAGATATAAAGGGAGATTTAACCCCGTCGCCAAATGTGCAAGCAGATAATTGACAAGCAGACCCGCCACACACAGGATCAGAAGATAATTCCGATGATTTTTCTGCTCTTCTCTTGTCTTGCTTTGTTTATTCATATCAATGTCTCCATAAATAAGGCATGTTATTGTCTTTAATCACGATCATACAAATTAATTTCATTGCGACTTGAATTATATCTAAAATAAATATAAAATTATTTGTATCTGTTCAGTACGGAGCACACGGAGACTGCTCTGATGCTGCGGCGAAGCCCGCACAGCAGGGCTGTATCTCGTGATGCGTCGCCAGGTTCTGAACAGATACAATTATTTTATCATTACTTTAATGATTATTCTCCGGGAGATCAAAATGGAAGAATTATTTAAGCATATTCTATACGAAATTAAAAATAAGCACGATTTGATTTTGGTCACACTGATCGAAAATGACGGCTCAGCTCCCCGCAAAACGGGGGCACAAATGCTCGTCGGGTATAAAGGATTAATTTACGGCACGATCGGTGGGGGAGCCGTTGAAAAGCGTTCCATCGAAATGGCACAGGAAAATCTGAAGACAGAAAAAATATCCCGGATACATGCTTTTCAGCTTCATGAAAACAAGCAGGAAGATATCGGCATGATTTGCGGCGGAAATGTCACAGCCTTCTTCCAGTTCATCGACGCTGATGACCAAAACTGGCAGCAATTATGTCAAAAAGCACTGGCTCAGTTCAAAAATCATCAGGGCGGATGGTTTGTCCAGAACCTCAGCGGCAGTGCCCCGGCTCTTTATGATAAAAATTTTGCACTGCTTGCCGGTACACCTCCGGAAGATCCGTTCCCTGAAAAAAATCTGTCCGGAACCGTCGGGCATTACTTTTGGATGCCGCTGCCAATTCTGGATAGAGTTCTGATTTTCGGCGGAGGACACATCGCGGCAGCCCTGGTTCCTCTTCTGAAAACAGTCGGCTTCCGCTCCTGGGTATTTGATGACCGTCCGGAGTTCACAACCTCAGAACGTTTCCCGCTGGCTGAAAAATGCATCACCGGTGACTTTACCCGCATCGCAGACGATCTCACTGTCACGGATCAGGATTATGTGGTCATCATGACCAACGGACATATCCATGATTTCGAAGCCGAACTGCATGTTCTCCGGGGACCGTTTGCCTATCTCGGCGTCATCGGCTCAAAGAAAAAGACTGCATCCGTAAATGCCAGACTCAGAGAAAACGGTATCTCCGATGAACAAATCGCAAAAGTCCATGCACCCATCGGCACGGCGATCAAAGCGGTTACCCCTGAAGAAATCGCCGTCTCAATTGCCGGAGAGCTGATCCTCACAAGAGCTGAACTGCGTGAAAAATCAGCCGGAGCCGACCATAATTGTCCGATGCATTGATGGTCTTTTGGGATAAAAACTGGCGAACGAACGTCATACAACGAAACAGCATGGATTATTGGTCCATGCTGTTTTTAAAACTGTTCTCTGAAAGAAGTTTCAATAACTATTCAGAACGCTGCAGCGCATCACAGAGTCCAGCCCTGCTGTGCCGGCTTCGCGGCAGCAGCAGATCCGTCCCCGTGTGCTTCATTTTTAAAAATATTACTTGTTCACCTGGAACTTCGTGCAGCCGGATTCGAAGTAAGCGCAGATCTGGTTTGCCGCCGCAAAACCTGCATTGGCATTGGCTTCCGCAGTCTGGGCGCCTGCTTTCTTCGGTGTGAAGAAGAAACGGCCCGGGAATTTTTCTGCAATTTCCGCCTTGTTCTTCGGAGCGACATCTGCCAGATATACGAAATCTTCACGCTTTTCGAACATTTCCATAATGCCATCTTCATCCACCACTTCCGCACGGGCAGCGTTGATCAGGCAGCCGTTTTTCGGGAGGTTGGAAAGCAGTTCATAATTGATGGACTTGATCAGGTTGGGCAGAGCCGGGAAATGCAGGGAAACATAATCACAGGTCTTATACAGTTCCGGAATATCGGTGATCCGTTTCACTCCGGCATCTTCAAAGACGGAATCCGGCACCTGGGGAATATCGAAGGCATAGACGTCCATTCCAAAGCCCTTTGCAATCGGAGCCACACAGCGGGCGACCGCGCCAAACCCATGCAGACCGATCTTCTTGCCGCGCAGTTCCTTGCCGGTGGTGCCGTCAAAGAAATTACGGGCTTTGTAAACCATCATCCCCATCACCAGTTCCGCAACCGCATTTGCATTCTGTCCGGGAGTGTTTTCAACAATGATCCCTCTGGAAGTTGCTGCTTCCAGATCGACATTGTCATATCCTGCACCGGCACGGACGACCAGCTTCAGTTTCGGCGCATGTGCCATCACATCCGCGGTGATCTTATCGGAGCGGATGATCAGCGCTTCCGCATCCGCGACAGCCTCCAGCAGCTGCGCCGGATCAGTATATTTTTCCAGTTTCGCGACTTCATGACCTTTTGCGGTCAGGATGTTTGTGATTCCTTCAACAGCAGTTTTGGAAAACGGTTTTTCCGTAGCGATCAAAACTTTTGCCATTTTTTTCTCCTTATTAATATTGCCATGGACTAAATCATTTAATTATTAATCAGAAGGCGGCAAAGCCGCCATCCGATTTTTTCTAATCACTAACCACTGACCACTGATCACTCAATGCGCCGCATCCCAGTCATGGATGGTTTCGATCAGCGCGTCGACAGATTCCATCGGCAGGGCATTGTAGCAGGAAGCGCGGAAACCGCCGACAGAACGATGACCCTTGACGCCAACAAGACCGCGGGCTTTTGCCAGTTCGAGGAAGTCCGCTTCCAGATCCTTGTATTCTTCCTTCAGGCGGAAGCAGATGTTCATTCGGCTGCGATCTTCCGGATCCTCCACAGTGGGATAGAAAGTCTTGGAATTTTCAAGGGCATCATAGACCTTTGCAGAGCGGGCAATGGCACGTTTTTCCATTTCCTTCACGCCGCCTTCAGCCAACATCCATTCCATGGTCTTGTAAGCAGTAAAGATCGGCAGCACCGGAGGCGTGTTGTGCATGGAATTCTTCTTGGCATGGACACGGTAATCCGCCATGGTCGGAACCGGGCGGCACTGTGCTTCATTCATGAATTTATCATTGATGATGACAATGGTCACACCGGCAGGAGCAAAGTTCTTCTGCGCGCCACCGAAGATCATGGCGTATTTGGAAACATCCACCGGGCGGCTGAAAATATCCGAAGACATATCGGCAATCAGCGGAACCGGGCTGTCCATATCCTTGCGGATCTCAGTGCCTTCGATAGTGTTGTTGCAGCAGATCTCAAAATAATCCGCATCGGTCGGGATGGTGTAATCCTTCGGTATATAGCTGTAGTTTTTGTCCTTGGAAGATGCTACGACATCGACTTCACCGTAAAGTTTCGCTTCTTTGATACCGCCCAGAGCCCAGGTACCGGTATCCAGATAAGCAGCTTTCGTCTTCAGGAAGTTGTAGGGAATGGTATAGAACTGGGTGCTGGCGCCGCCGCCAAGGAAGATCACATGATAATCATCCGGAATATCCAGAAGCTTTTTTGCTGATGCAACTGCACCGTTCATTACATCATCGAAATCTTTGGTTCGATGGGAAATGGAAAGGATCGAAAGCCCGCCAAAATCCTGAATTGCTTTGATGGTTTCATCGATTGCGTATTGCGGCAGTACTGCTGGACCGGCGTTGAAATTGTGTTTCTTCATAACATATCCTCCTAAGATTATTCTGACATGATATACGGGCAGAATGCTGCCCCGAAAAAATCTTACCTGTATTTATTGTAGCCCAAAGCCATTTTTCTGTCTCGTGTCATTTGTCATACAATTGTCATGTTGTCTGACAAATAAGGTCTTGCAGCCGGTCTTTGAACTGTGAAGTCCGATCCCATTCTACAAACTGTATTCATTTCTTATATCTTATTTCTTATTTCTTATTTATAATTGACTTATGACTTTGAAAAACGCGCTTTACATTGTATCGATCCCTATCGGGAACCCGGATGATATCACTCTGCGGGCTATCAAGGTATTGACCGACGTAGACATTCTGGTCTGCGAAGAATACCGCAACGGCAGCCGGCTGATGAAACAGCTGGACATCAAAGACAAACGGATCATCACCACCAACGAGCACAACGAGACACAGCAGATCGACACGCTGCTGATCGAACTGGCACAGGGGAAAAGCCTGGCGCTGGTTTCCGACTGCGGGACACCGCTCTTTTCCGACCCCGGCCACCGTCTGGTGGAGGAAGTGATCTCCGCCGGTTTTCAGATCATCCCGGTTCCGGGTGTTTCCGCGCTTTCCACCGCGATCTCCGTCACCCCGCAGAAACTGACGCGCTATGTTTTCGGAGGTTTCATGCCCCGGGCCCCGCAGGACCGCATCAATGAACTGAAAAAGCTGAAGATGATGCGTCTTCCGGTGATCCTGATGGACACTCCCTACCGCATGACAAACCTTCTGGAAGACGTGAAGAAGGTCTTCGGCAAAGGCCAAAGGGTAACGATCTGCTGTGACCTGACCCTTCCCGGAGAAACGATCATCACCGCCAGTGTGGAAGAGGTACTGAAACGGGTCGGCGGAAAAAAGGCAGAGTTTATGCTGGTAATCATGTAGAAATTAGGGATCAGGTGTTAGGGTTTAGGGTATAGGGTTTAAGTACCAGCGTTTTTTTAACGTTGCCGGCAACTGGCAACTGACAACTATACACAATCGATTTTTCCTGATATAATTGATACGATTGATTTATAATTATTCTTCAGGAGTATTCTATGGGCGAAACAGATTCGAACAAGCTTTTCCTTGGAAAACTATACAACACGAGAAACGTACTGACCGATGAAAAGATGTTTTATGATCCGTCAGACCTGAACACCCATTGTGTCATCACGGGCATGACCGGCTCCGGGAAGACCGGGCTGGGGATTTTAATGCTTGAAGAAATTGCCCTGAAGAAAATTCCCGCCATTATTATTGATCCTAAAGGCGACCTGACAAACCTGCTTCTCCATTTTCCAAATATGACCGGGAAAGACATTGCGCCCTGGCTGGACCAGGAAGCCCCGATCCGTGCCGGCAAAGAATTGTATGAATACGCAAACGAAAAAGCTGAAGCATGGAAAGAAGGCCAGGCTGAATGGGGGTACACTTCCGAAGATATCGAAGCCCTTTCCGAAGTCGATTACACACTCTTCACACCGGGATCCTCCATCGGCAATCCCATCAACATCATGGCATCCTTTGCCGCCCCTGAATCCTCCATGATTTACAATGAAGAGGCGACTCGTGAGGAAATCGCAACCGCTGTAACGGCTCTGCTTGGCTTGATCGGTTACAACAATATCGATCCGCTGAAAAGCAGGGAACACATTCTGCTGTCAAACATCATTGAATCCTTCTGGACCCTCGGAAAAGATGTGACGCTCGTCGACCTCATCAACGCGGTCAACGACCCGCCGTTCGAAACACTGGGAGCCCTGTCGATCGACAAAATCTACCCGCCCAAAGAGCGCTTCAACCTGGCGCTTCAGATCAACAATTTTCTCGCATCACCCACTTTCAAAGCCTGGAATGAAGGTCCGGGACTGGACATCGGCAGCCTGATCCGAAATAAAGATAAAAAGCCCCGCTTCAATATTTTCTATATCCAGCACTTGAGTGACCAGGAGAAAATGTTCTTTGTTACCATGCTCTATTCCCAAATCGAAGCATGGATGCGCAGCCAGACCGGGACCGGCAACCTGAGACTGGCCGTTTACTTCGATGAAATGGCAGGGTATGTTCCCCCGACCGCTAATCCCTCATCCAAACCGGTCATCATGCGCATGATGAAACAGGCACGAGCCTATGGTGTCGGGTTGATTCTTGCCACGCAGAACCCGGTTGACATCGACTACAAGGGCCTGTCCAATGCCGGAACCTGGTTTGTCGGTCGCCTGCAGACAGAACAGGACAAGAACCGTCTGCTGGACGGTCTCACCACTACGGACGGGAACATCAACCGCGCTGATGCGGACAAACTGATCTCAGATCTGAAAAAACGAGCCTTCCTTTACATGAATGTACATGAGAGTGGCCTGAAAGTAATGAGCACCCGCTGGACACTGAATTACCTCGCCGGTCCGCTCACCAAAAACCTGATCCCGAAATTATACAAAGAAAACTTATGTGTACCTTACACAGAAGAGGATGCAAAAGCCGCCAAACTTTACGCGGCTTATAAAAACAGAGAGGCTGATGATGATTCGGATGACAATTTGCTTACCGGCATGCCTGAAGAATTCAATGACAGCTCGAAGGAGAGTGAAAAAATGGAAGAAGAACTGAAAGAAGGACAACGTCCGAAGATCGCGGCCACGATCAATGAATATTTCATGCCCGCTGAAAAACGTCCGGCTGAATGTGACTCTGATGGTGAACAAGTCACTTATCTTCCGGTCTGGATCGCCCAGGCTGAGATCCGTGCAGAAAAAGACAAGATGAATTTCTCTCTTCGCACGGTCAAAGCTGCGGAAATCGATGAAGAAGATATGCGCGGCACCTCGGTCCGCTGGGATGATTATCTCTGCGATCCCTTTGACCTCAAAGCCATGATGGGCCGCCCGGAATTTAACGACGCTTATTACCAGATGCCGCCGGAATGGATGCAGGACGCCAAGCTTGCCCGCACGTATGAAAGCGATTTTGTCAACTACCTTTATCGGGATGCCAGCATCATGGTATGGGCCAATGAAAAACTCGGCGTTTATGCGGATGAAGATGATACAGAAGATGAATTCCTCGATAAGTGCAAAGACAAGATCGAAGAAAAGAGCGCTGCGGAAATCGAAAAAATCAAGAAAACGCATGAAGCCCAGCTGGATAAACTGGAAGCTAAATTGAAGAAGCTGAACGTAACACTGGAAGACAAACAGAACCAGGTGAAGCAGCGCGGCGTACAGACCGTTGCGGCAGCCGGTGAATTGATCCTTTCCCTGATCCAGAAACGCAAGAAATCTGTTTCCAGCTCTCTGACAAAGGTCAATCAGACCTCAACCGCTAAGAAAGCCCAGGAAAAGGTAGAACTGGATATCGAAGCTGTGACTGACCAGATTCAGACAGCCATCGATGATTACGAAGCCAAGCTGGAAGAGATCCGTGACAAATGGGATAAGATCCTTGATGAGAACAAACAGGTCAAGATCTCCGTTGCCAAGAAAGACATTTTTGTCGATGCTTTCGGCATTTGCTGGATGCCCTATTACACCAACAGTTTGGGAAAACTGGTAAAAGCCTTCTAACCTTCTATGATAACGAACCGGGCGCATGAACCTTCATGACGCCCGGTTTTGTTTGCCGTGATCCATCCAATCCATTCAAGACGGGAAATGCACACATATCTGCCTTTTATCAACAATTCAAAACCAGAGAAAAGGAATAACGCCATCAGGCAGTTTATCCGGAAGAATAAGCTGAGCTATTTGACGCACTTCACCCGCATTGATTATTTGAAGTCTATCCTTCAATTCGGCATTCTTCCCGCGTCTGTTCTCAAAAGCAACAAAACTTTTGATTTTGTTCGCCGCAATGACGTCACATTGCCTCCCGGATGGGACGGGCTTGTCTCGATGAACATTTCCTTCCCGGATTACAGGCTGTTTAATCAATTACAAAACCATCAGCCCAGTGACTGGGTCATCCTGCTGATCGATCCCCGCGTGCTGACTGATTTTCCCTGCTATTTTTTCCCGGGGAGAGCTATTGAAACAATTGAGAACGCACCTGCTCCGGGTATGCCGTTAACAGATTATCAAAACGCTTCTGACCTCAAGGCGCTTTTTATGGATCGGAATGATGTAAAACGGAAAGATTTGGATATTCCTTCATTTTATACTACAGATCCTGCCAGCGAAGTGTTGTCTTTCTTTCCTATCGCGCCATCTTATATAACCCAGGTCTGGTTCCACAGCGACTATAAATTCAATATGTGGGTGCTCTCCAACACGGAATTCGCGGTGACACAGGACCGGAATCGCTGGGCCTGCGGCCTGCAATACTTTTCTCCCCGTTCAGATTACACATACTGGAAGAGAGGAACAGTTAGAAGTAAATAGTAAATAGTAAGTATTAAGTAGTAAGTAAGGAGCAAGAAACCTGATACCTGACACCTGAAACCTGATACCTGATACCCTATTCCTTATTCCTGACTTTCTTGACTTTTCTTCCATCCTGTACTATACTTTTTGGTGCCAGGGGAGCAATTGCTGAGAGTGTAGGTTACTACTGACCCTTATACCTGATCCGGGTAATACCGGCGTAGGAATGCAGAAACCACTAAGTTTAATTATTATCAGTAAACTTGATAAGGTCTCCCGCTGCGGAGGCCTTTTGCTCTCTTATAGGCACTTCTAAAAACTACCGGGCGGGGGTATGGGGGCGGCAGCCCCCGGAAACCTCCCGAGGAGATTCAGAGAACAAATTCTCTGAATCTCCTCGGGACAGAAAATAATTTGATGTTTTTAGATGTTCCCATAAGACCCGAATATATATTTGAAAGGAAATAAAAAATGGAAGCAAGTGTTGCAATTCAAAGTTTGCCGTCCGTCATGGATGACGATGAACTTTGCCGCATCGTCGACGAAGTGATCGCATATATTGCGAGTACCGGTTATGAATATTTTGTCGGTCCGTTCGAAACTACCATCGAAGGGCCTTATGATGAACTGATGGACATCGTCAAGGAATGCCAGCACATCGCCATTAAAGCGGGTGCGCCAGCGGTCGCTGCCTACATCAAAGTCAGCTACAAACCCGAGGGAGAGGTCCTTTCCATTGAAAAAAAGATCGGAAAGTATCAGAAATAAACTGCTGCCGGTTGGGGCATTCTGCCTGATCCTGCTGTTCTGGTGGCTGATCTCGGTGACGGGGCTTGTGCCTTCCTACATGCTGCCTTCACCGGTGGATGTCGCCCGTGCGTTCATCAAAGATTTTCCCAACCTGATCGAACACGCGGCTGTTTCGGTTCAGGAGGCAATTTACGGTCTCGGGATCGGGATCATTCTTGCCTTTCTGATCGCAACGGCGATGGACCGTTTTGAAACACTGGAAAAGGCGCTGATGCCGCTGCTCGTTGTGACGCAAACGATCCCGACCATTGCCATTGCCCCGCTGCTGGTATTGTGGATGGGCTTCGGTATGGCGCCAAAGATCACACTGGTCGTCGTGACCACCTTTTTCCCGATCGCCGTCGGGCTGCTGGACGGGTACAAAAGCGTGGACCCGGATGAGATCGATCTGCTGCGTTCCATGAATGCCACGAGGAGCCAGATTTTTCTGCATGTGAAAATACCGGAGGCATTGCCCTATTTCTTCTCCGGTCTGAAAGTGGCAGCTTCCTACGCGGTCGTCGGCGCGGTGATCTCGGAATGGCTGGGCGGATTTGAAGGGCTGGGCGTCTACATGACCCGGGTAAGGAAGGCTTACGCTTTCGATAAAATGTTTGCCGTGATCATCCTGATCATCATCGTCAGCCTGCTGCTGATGGCATTGGTCACCCTTCTCAGAAATCTGACAATGCCCTGGGAAAAGGTGAAAGAGAAGTAACTGTTCAGAAACAAAGCACACGGAGACTGGACTGCTGCTGCCGCGAAGCCGGCACAGCAGGTCGGGATCCATGCTGCGTCTCAGAAGTTAAGACGCCTTCTTATTCGTTATAAGGAGATTTTTATTTTCAGTTATCTTAATAAAAAATGAGGTATTTATGAAAAAGAATATTGTTTTAATCTTTACGCTTTTATTGGTTCTGTCTGTTTTCTGCAGCGTTTCGGCAGAAGACACGCTGATCCCCATCACTTTCAGTCTGGACTGGACGCCCAACACCAACCACACCGGTGTCTATGCCGCCAAAGAGCTTGGGTATTATGAAGAAGCCGGACTCGATGTACAGATCGTACAGCCGGCCGAAAACGGAGCGCTCCTGATGTGCGCCGCAGGTCAGGCTCAGTTCGCCGTCGATGCGCAGGACACCATGGCGCCATCCCTGGATCTGGATGAACCGCTGGGCGTGACAGCGGTGGCAGCGATCCTTCAGCATAACACTTCCGGGATCATCTCCCGCAAAGGAGACGGGATCACCTCTGCAAAGGGATTGGAAGGCAAAGTCTATGCAACCTGGGACATCCCGACGGAACTGGAAATGATCCGGTATTGCATGGAACAGGAAGGCGCCGACTTCAGTACGGTCAAATTGATTCCGAATAACATCACGGATGAACCGGCAGCGCTGACAGCCCACCAGGCTGATGCCGTCTGGATCTTTTACGGATGGAGCGGAATCAACGCGGAAGTCAGCGGGTTCGACTTCGATTACTGGGATTTCCGCAGCCTGAGTGAAGATCTGGATTACTACACCCCGGTGATCATCGCCAACAACGATTTTCTTGAAAACCATGCAGATACCGCCAAAGCATTCCTTTCCGCAACCGCCAAAGGGTACGAATATTGCATCGAACACCCGGAGGAGGCTGCTGAGATGCTGATCGCAGGCGATACCACCGGCTCACTGGACGATGCACGGGAGCTTGTATACGCCAGCCAGGCTTACCTTGCAGACCAGTACAAAGCCGATGCCGAAAGCTGGGGTGTGTTTGACGAAAGCCGCTGGAATGCATTCTACGGCTGGCTGTATAACAATGAACTGACCGCTCACGATTTGACCGGGCTTGGATTTACAAACGAATATCTTATTGACTAAGGATCTTGTATGGAACTGCTGCGCACCGAACACATCACAAAATCCTATGATTCGAGGGTGATCATCCGTGATATCAACATTCACCTGAATGAAGGAGAACTTGTCTCACTGCTCGGCGTCAGCGGTTCCGGAAAGACCACACTTTTTCAGGTCATCTCCGGTTTGACTCCCCCGGATACGGGAAAGGTTTTCCTTTCGGGGGAGAATATCACCGGAGAGGCTGGACATATCAGCTACATGCTGCAAAAAGACCTGCTCCTGCCGCACAAAAAGGTGATCGATAACGTGTCACTGCCGCTGGTCATCCGCGGAATGAAAAAAGACCGGGCACAGCAGCAGGCAATGCCTTTTTTTGAACAATTCGGTATAGAAGGAACACAGGAAAAATATCCGTCGCAGCTTTCCGGAGGAATGCGGCAGCGGGCAGCTTTGCTGCGGACTTACCTCGGTTCCCATGGAACGGTGCTGCTGGATGAACCCTTTTCCGCGCTGGACATGCTCACAAAAGATCAGATGCACGTCTGGTATCAGGAGATGATGGAAAAAATCAAGCTTTCCACGCTGCTGATCACCCATGATATTGATGAAGCGATCGTCCTTTCCGACCGCATTTACCTGATGACAGGGAAACCGGGCGAGATCCATGACGAACTGCATATCACCGAACCAAGATCCGAACGAAAAGATTTCAACCTTTCTCCCGAATTTTTGTCATACAAGCAGCAGATAGTTGCCCGAATGAAGAATAATTAGTTACCGGTTACCGGTTGCCGAAAATGCAATTGTTTTTGTTTTCGTAATCCGAACTTCTCAAATCATACTTATAAGGAATTTCTAATTTCTTATTTCTAATTTCTTATTTCTCATTTCTTATTTCTAATTTCTTATTTCTCATTTCTTATTTCTCATTTCTTATTTCTTATTTCTGATTTCTCATTTCTTATTTCTTCTTTCTTATTTCTTATTTTTTTATACGCCGCCCCGATCTCATCCCGATCGACCGTCACCGAAAACACTTTTTCATATCCCTCAAAACCGATATCGACTGAAGGAATATCATCGCGGCAGACGATATAATAATCCACGTCCGGCGTCTCATCGTAAGTCAGTTTCAGATACTTCCTCTGCTCCTCAGACAGCAGTCCCCGGTTGATACTGCCCGCTTGAGAATAGGCATGGTTGACTTTCAGCATTCGTTCAGGATCATTTTTAACGATGTACTCCAACAGAGCTCGTGAACTGACGCTCCAGTAATCGCCGGAAAAATCTGATGCAGATTCCCTTGCCCACGGAACAAAATAGACATATTCAAACGGATGATTCAGTCCGATCCATATTCCGTTATAAATCATCGCACAACCCATCAGCGCATAACAAACTACTGACATGAGTCGATTTTTCCGCTGATCGATCAGGTTCAGGAACGACACAGCAAAATAGACAAAACAGGGATAGGCAAAATAACAGTGCCGCCAGCCGTTATAGATCGTCACATGGGCAGCGATAATGAAAAAAACCGCACCAAATCCGCTGATGAACATCATCGCATCGGTGAGATTAAACTCGCGAAAGCGTCTGTACAGCAAATCAGAAACCACGATCACGGCATATCGAAGTGTTCCCGCCAAGGAAAAAATCATGTAAACCGTCGGGACAGTGATTGCGATCCAGACAGGAATGTAGGTCAGCGTACGCGCTGCGTCAACAGGAACCCCTTTGAACAGGTTCCCTTCTGAGCCATGGTTTGGGTGATGCATGTTGAACTGCAGTGTTTCAACAAGCGTGCGGAAAGGGCTTTCCCAAAAGTTCGGCGTGATCAGGTAAAACAGGACAATCGTTAACAACAGTGTCAATAAAAACATTTTTGTGCTTTCAGCATTATGGTTTCGCAGCACATCAAAGAGCCAGAGGAAGAGAAACACAGCCAGATAGATGATCCCGTTGAAGCGTGTGTTACAGGTCAATGCCAAGGCAAAGGCCAGTATCACAGAAGTTTTGATGTCCCGTTTCCGGAACCAGAGATCCAGCAGGTCCGCGCAAATGGCATACCATGCGACAAAAATAACATCTTTATTGTTATAAAAACTTTCGGCAAAAAATCGAGGGGAAAGGATCATCATCAGCATCCCGGCCAGCCCATACTTACGGCTGCCGAAACGCCTGGTAAGCAGTCGGTAAATGCAGATTACCCCAAGATAATAGTTCAAAAATGTATAGAAATGCCTCAGACCGTAAAATTCAGCCGGCTCCATTGTGAAATGAACTGCGGCTTCGATGAGCACAAGCGGAAAGTGAAGAGCAGTCCCGTAATAGCGGTCCCGATATTCATGCAGTTCCGGCAGATAGCCAAGCCAGGTCTCATTTTCCCGACTGATGGGAATGTTCAGTTTGCGCACAACATATTTATAATTCACCAGCGCAGTCTGCCGTTCCATCCCTTCATCCGGACCACAGCCATAATCATCATAGAGAAACAGCCCGAGAACCGCATATATGACCAGAAGTCCTGTCACCACGTACAGGTAAAAAGGCTCTTTTGACTGCGAGAACGGATTAACTATACGCATGATTCATTTCCTGTTTTCACTCCTCACCGGCGCTGAGCAGTTCCGGATAGTCTCCGTAGGATTTTCTTATAGCACTTTCCCGACCTTCAAAGCGGTAGAGGATCGCATCCGGTTCTTCCATCAGGATCTCAGGATCATCCAATTTCATAAAATTCTCTCCGGGGCCGAAACGGGCCAGCAAATCATCCAGTGTCAAAGGCCCAAGGTATGCATCGTTCAACGGATTCACCAGGGCATACACCGTGTTAAAAGTTTCCCTCTTATCAAAAATCTTCCGTGGCAAATCATAGGCATCCGCATAGACCCACAAAGGAGCATTGTCCTGCGCAGCCGTCACAAAATGAATATTTTCAGCGTTTTCACCTTCCCGATCAAGGATGAGACGCACAGCCCGTTCATCCGAGCCGATCACGCCATAAACCTTCACAGCGTCTAAAAACTGGGATAAACCTGCTGCCGCTACCAGTACTCCGACCAGATAAACAGAGATCCGTCGGAATCCGGAAATAAGCCTCAGCCCGGACCAACCGGATGCAGCAAACATCAGCAGGAACGGATGGAGAAACAGTACTGTACGCGGCCAAAGGTTCGGCCGCTGAAACGGGATCAATATTGCCATCCACAAAGCCAGCGCCGCTCCGTATGACACATTCTCATCAGAGTTTATCCGGAACAGGAAGGGCGAAGCGAGAAGTCCGGCAGCAATACACCACACAACGATATGTGGCAGCGATCCGGAAAAAGCCTGCACACTGTCTTTCACCCGGGACATCATCGTATCTCCATAACTCGAAGCCTCTGTACCTCCGATGTAAATATTCCCAAAAAAACTGTCCAGTCCGGAATAGCGGAAAAGCGGAACATAGAGCAGCAGGCTCAAAAGTGAAACACACAGCCCCGCAAAGATCAGGTATTTCAGCAGCTGGGTGCGGCTGCGAAAATCGGTTTTCACCGGTTTGAAAAACAGAACATTCAAGAACAACCACAAACAGATTCCGCCAAAGGGGTAGAGCGCGATCGGCAGTGTGAAAAAGTTCAGCACAGAAAAAATGATGAGTAAAAACCAGGCAAAGATGTTCCTGTGTCTTTTTCCATAGACAGCAAGCCCGACTGTCAGAACAGAAAGAAAGGTCTGTATTTCATATCCGCGGGCATTCACGGAATAGAAGATCAGATAAGGTGCAAAGGCAGTCAAACCGGCTGCAGTCAACGCGATCATCGTACTGTTTTTAAAAAAAAGTTTAGACAAAAGCCACACGGCTATGACCGTCAGACAGCCGCTGATGAAAACAGGCAGCCTCAGCAGCGCCGGACTTTTGCCGAGCGTGTGATAGACAAGATTCATCAAAAAGGAATTAAAGACATGGTTATTGGGTAAATGGTAGTCGCTAATCGCAAACAGGATATCACTCCGTGCCCACATTGCCATAGAGTAAGCCTCATCATGTTTCAACGGTACGGCCAACTGAAGCAATCTGACAGCAGTTCCTAAAAGGAAGATGACCAGAAATATCCAAAATTCTTTTGTCCGAGGCCGGAAAGCGCTCATCAGATCCTTGAAAAAAGGGCCCGCATCATGCACGCATCTGCCCGGCAGTCCGACAAGCGATCGAAAAAACCGTGTCCGGCTCTCAGCTGAGAAAACCTGCCACAGAACGATCCCTGAGAAAAGGAGAAACCCAACTGCTGAACCTATACGCAGTAAGTTTACAAATGATGGCGTGAACCGTTCCAGATTTCCATCTGAAGCAAAGCTGTCACCTGCTCCTTTCCATATGGAATAAGGGCACAGTGCCAGACCAAGGCAAATTGCCGCCAGGAGAATCAGAATAGTATCGATCGGTTTGATTTTGTTTTGATTTTTCACAATCCATCCTTCAGCCTTCACCACAGGTCAAAGCCATGGTGAAAACGCATAACGAAGTTTTTCAAAACACAGCGGAGCAATACGACGGAACCAATCCTCTTCACCGGTGAGAGCCAGACTGAGGGAGAGTCCAACGCCGATCACAGCACAAAATAACGTGATCCCAGCCCCGGCTTTCTGCCATCCGGCTGTTTCGAGATGCTGCCAGATACAGAAAAACACAAACAATGCAGGAAGAATAGCAAGAAACAGATAATCCGTCAGGTAACGGTTGGTAATCGCAAAACCCGAGGCAGTAACACAGATACCGGCAGCCGCAAGCAGACAAGAAAAACAGAATGGAAACAAAAAACCAGCGCTTTTCAGCATATCTTTCCGTACCGCTGGGAGAAACAGCAAAACGGTCATGATCGGATAGGCAAACAGCCCTGTCACGACATCCGAATTCAGGATCACACCATTATAAGTCAACGCCGGACGCTGCGGATGAATGAACGGGAACTCCATGTCAACATTCGGAAACGTAAACAGCGAAGCAAGAATACTGAGTGTCCTGCCCCAGGGTCCCAGCAGCGGCAGCCCTGTAGCACGGTTTTCTGTTGTCAGCTGCCAGGTGATCCCGAACTCAAAGGGGTCATCAAAGCGCTCGTAATTATACTTCATCAGAGCCACACCTGCCAGTATATAGGGAAAGAGAAACAGAAATAGATTCCGCAGTCTGACCTTTCCATTATCTGCTTTCAGGGCAAAGAAGCCCAACAAAAAAACAGGAATCGAGACAAAAATCATGGTCGGACGACATCCCACCGCCAGCGCGCTGCAGGCACCGGAAAGGAGAAAACAAAACGGTTTCATCTTCACGCTGTCAACTGCCGCCAGCATGAAATAAATGCCCCAGACCGCGAAACATATTCCCGAAGTAATTGCCAGTTCATAGATAAGCGTCCGGCGCAGACACCAGGTCAGGTTCAGGGAAGTGTACAGGATCAGCAGCCCCGTCCAGTATAGGGCAAAGGAGATTTTCGGAAAACAACTTTTGACGATTCGGGAATAGACCCCATAAATCCCAATCAAAAACAAGATACTGAAACCAAGGATCGGGTAATCCAGCTCAAGATAAGTTCCCGTCAACAGCTTGTAGGGAAGCAGCACCGTGACTGCAGGAACAGCACCGAAATAGACATAATACTTTCCCTGATAATAAGCTGTATCCCAGGGGTAATCATACTTCCGCTCTTCCCGCAGTTTCATATCATAAGGATCCCCGTCTTTTTCAAGATAGTGATGAGGTGTTTCCAACAGGGCATAGCGACGGGCAAGAAGTGCATCCACCAATTTGTTATACTGGGTAAAATTTTCGGTAAGGGCCGCTTTCTGTTCGGATATCACCTGATCCGAATCGGAATAGGAACTGAAAACTGTCCAAAAGAAAAACAAAATCACCATTCCAATCAAAGCAAAGACAGCAGCCATCTGCGGGAAGCTGTGAAAATCCAGTTTCAAACTCCATAGCGGAGAACCGGGAAAGAAAGCTGAAAGCAGAAACGTGACAAGGAAACTCAGAAAAAACCTTAGCGGATCTAATTCCAGAGGCACAACAGAATTAAGCGTGACTCTGGAAAGCTCAACACCATCTTTCCAATGCTCATCACTGTCCGCGATCAACATTGAAAGGAGATAGGTGTTCCCTACCGTATGCAGCGGGATCGTATAAGACCGCGGAATTTCAGGAATAAAACTGTGTTCCCCGATAGATTCCAGCCTGCGATGTGCTCTGTCATCAAATTTCACTTCGACTCTTTCCAGCGGGTTTTCTTTGCCGAATTCCACACTCAGATTTCGTACCTTGGAGTAATTTGCGTAAACAAAGAACTCCGGATTGTCATCCTGATATGGAATAAATTTCCAGGCTGCCCGGTTGAAATAAATGCCGGAACAATAAATATTTTCTCCCAGGAAGGTTTTTTCCGGAGCTTTTGCGCCAATGAGCTCAAAATGACGGAAGTTGAAATAACCAATTTCAAGAATGAATGCCCCGCACATTCCAATCAAAAATGAACGGAAAAGCCAGCGTAAGATCGTCGAATGTTGATTTTTCCGTTCTGCCAGCATGAGAAACAGGGCATAAAACGAACTTCCGCTGAGACAGGACGTACCAAAGATTTTCAGCGTTGTCATGCCGGGTTTATGCGTATGATAGAAAAAAGTCGGAGGTCCGGCTTTGATGATGCAGTCAACAAGCACTGAAAAAGCAAAGCACACGATCAACCCGGCAGCAAAAAGGAGCAGATTCACACGGAATGTCCGTTTCTCAGTACGGAATTGTTGTGTTCCCACCACAACTGCCAAACAACAGCAAAAGGACAGGACAAAAAGAAGGGCAAGCTGCATCAGCGCTCTCCTCTGTTCCGGGACAAATATTGGCGAAGGACAGGACGAATCGGCGGGGAGATCATCTCAAGATCGATTTCTTCCGGTGAAAAGAAGCGAAGTTCCTCCATCTCTGTTTCCTGTCGTTTGATTTGCCCGTGATATTTTCGGCATAAAAAAACGATCTCAATATTGGAGACCTCGTCTCCGTTGGGGTATATATAATGAACATCAGGACCTGAATTGATATAAAAGAACTCCAATTCATCGGCGGTCAGGCCCATTTCTTCAGAAAGTTCACGCCTGGCACAATCTTCCACCTTTTCATCAATCTCAATTGAGCCGCCGGAATAGCCCCACATGTGGTTGTCTGTCCGCCGTCCAAGCAGCAGCTGACCGCATTCATTGATGACAATGACACTGGCAGCACACTGCATGATGGTCCGGTGTCCGACCAGTTTCCGCAGGTCAAGAATATAATCACTCATAGCGATATTATATCAGGATTTCAAATCAAAAGTGGAACGATGCACGACGCTGAGCGGTACCGTTTTTGTTTGCATATTGATCACAATGAAAGCAGAAGATTTTCTGCGGCTTTGATCGCTTTAGCCCGGTCAAAATCATTTGCACGCTCAAGTGCACGCTGCCGGTATTCTTCACGATAAGCGTCATCGGTTAAAAGGCGCAAAACAGCCTGATATAATGCATTGTCATCGTTCTCCGTCACAATGCCAAATTCGTTGTTTTCTCCGAGAATCTCTTTCATGCCGCCTATATCCACCGCACAGACCGGTGTCCCGCACAACAGTGATTCCACAACTGCCGTTGAAAATCCTTCCCGCTCGCTGGCATTGACATACAAATCACATTTTGAAAGAACAGCATAAGGGTTATCCAGATACCCGGTGAAGGTCACAGAATCCGAAATTCCGAGTTCAGCTGTTTTCCGTTCCAACTCCTGCCGCTGCGGGCCGTCCCCGATCAAATAAAAATGTGCCGGTATATTATCTTTCAGCAGTTTCTGCTGAATGGACAGCATACGCTCCCATCCCTTCAACGGGACCAGTTTTCCCATTCCGCACCAATTTTCCCTGTCAGAAAACACGGGAACCGGCGTTTGATCAGCTGCAAGCTCGTTGATTTTTTCGCTGTCATATATGTTATAGAGGATTCGTTCAATTTTGCGGGAAACAAAAAGCAGCCGAAAAGCTTCCCTCACATCCCTGGAGACAAACACCACTGCATCAGCCCGATCATAACATTGCGCGGCTTCATCCCGGCTCCGGAAGCCTTCGGTAAATTTTTTTTCATTCAAAACAGGCGTATGGATCCAGCTGACCAGCTTTGGACCGTTTTCCGGGCATCCTCCGACAATCCGGGCACAGGGTCCTTCCAGAAAGGAAACAACGATATCAAAGGTTTCAGGAATAATCATTTTCCAGAGCTGTTGAGGCGTCCAAAGCTTCATCCAGTATGAATTTGCGGGAATATTCCGCCCGATCCACGAAGAAAAATGAACATCGGGAGAGAGATTTTTACGATTCGGGCCCCAGTCAAACAACACCCGCAAAGAGACGTCGAACTTATCTTTGTCAAGACCGTTGACCAGGTTCACCAGCACTTTTTCCGCACCGCCCGGACCAAGGTCATGAATAAGGAAGAGGATACGTCTTTTCATGATGTCCTGCCTCCCAGACGTGCCCGATGCAGCGCCGTTGCAGCATGCCGGGGGACCAGCCCCATAATCAACGGATAGAGAGCATAGATCTTCATAGGGAAGGGAAGGTGCAGAGATTTGACCGCCAGCAACCGAACACGGGCTTCATTGATGCGGTATTTCCATTTTCTTCGGCTGGCAGCATTCCGGTCATCCCGCATCTGATAGAGCGGTTCATGAATGTTTCCGCCCCTATATCCGAGCGCATACATCCGCACCCAGAGTTCATAATCCTCGACTCGCGCATATTCTTCCGCTTCAGAATAACCGCCGGCAGCCAACAGCGCCTCGGAGCGTATCATACAGGCGGCATGACAAAAGGGAACACCGTGAACAAGATCTCTTGGTTCCGGATTTGTGGGATAAGACCGCAGTCCCCATACACCCTCTTTGTCAAAACACTGCATATCCGTGCTGACAACCACCTGATCAGGATGAGCTGTCAGATAAGCCAACTCATTTTCAAAACGATCCGGAGAACAACGGTCGTCGCCATCCATGCGAGCGATATATTGCCCATGGGCTTCAGCCAGACAACGGTTCAGCGTAGGAGCCAAACCCATGTTTTCCTCATTCTGGAGAAAAATGATTTTATCAGGGAAACGTTTTTGCCAGCGGCGAACCACTTCTGCCGTCCGGTCCGTAGATCCGTCATCACAGATGATGCACTCCCAGTTGGATTCTGTCTGGGCAGCAATTGATTCCAGACTTTCATCCAGCGTGGATTCGCAATTGTACACCCCCATTAATACGCTGATAAGCGGTTCCGTTTGACCTTCCATTTTGAATTTTTTCTTTTACCTGTCAGCGCAACGTGGATCCCGCCTCACTGTGCCGGCCTTGCGGCAGCAGTGATCCAGTCTCCGCGTGCTCCATTTCCTAATTCCGGAGTATCTCAACGATCCGCTCCGAGGCATGACCATCGCCAAATGGGTTGACAGCTTTGCTCATTTTCTCATAGGCAGCCCGGTCCGATAAAAGGGTGCGGCAGGTATCGTAGATAACATTCTCATCCGTTCCTACCAGCTTCAGCGTCCCGGCCTCAACCCCTTCCGGCCTTTCGGTCGTATCGCGCATCACCAGCACCGGTTTGCCGAGAGAAGGGGCTTCTTCCTGGATACCGCCGCTGTCAGTCAGCACCAGCTCGGAACGGGCGATGAAGTTATGAAAGTCCAGCACATCGAGCGGCTCGATCAGACGAATCCGGTCACAGCTGCTCAATTCCTCTGCTGCCACTTCACGAACCGCAGGGTTCAAATGAATCGGATAGATCACCTTTATATCCGGGAAATCCTCAACGATGCGGCGAACCGCCCGGAACATGCGATGCAGCGGAGCGCCGAGATTTTCCCGGCGGTGAGCTGTCATCAGCAGCAGACGGGAATCTGCCGCCCATTCCAGATCCGGATGCGTATAATTCTCCCGGATCGTGGTCTTCAGTGCGTCGATCACTGTGTTACCGGTGACAAAAACTTTTTCCGGAGCGATACCTTCTGTCAGCAGATGATCCCGGGCAGTCACAGTCGGGGCAAAATTATAATGTGTTATGATGCTCACCGCCCGCCGGTTGAACTCTTCCGGATAAGGTGCAGTAATATCATAAGTTCTCAAGCCCGCTTCCACATGTCCCACCGGGATCTGAAGATAAAAACAAGCCAGCGCAGATGCAAAGGTAGTCGAAGTATCCCCGTGAACCAGCACCACATCCGGTTTTTCCTGTTCCAATACAGGTCTGACCCGTTCCAAAATCAAAGTGGTGATGTCAAAAAGTGTCTGACGTTCATGCATCACCTTCAGGTCATGATCCACTCTCACCTGAAAAACATCAAGCACCTGATCTAACATCTGTCGATGCTGCCCGGTGACACATACTTTGGTCTCTATGTCATAGTGTTTCTGAAGTTCCAAAACCACCGGACACATTTTGATTGCCTCCGGCCGGGTTCCGAAAATGACCAGGATTTTTTTCATAACCTGTATACGTCTTCCGTGAAAATGACGTTTCGGGTATCCAGTACAGCTTTTCCGTTCAGCAGTTCCGGCTGATTCTTTAGTTCACTGTGTCCCACCATAATAACAACCAGATCTGTATTCGACAAAAAGTCGCTCAAATTATGAACCTGGTTTTGAACCATATCCGTTTTAATGAACGGATCATAAACCAAAGGCATTTTATCTGCGTGTTTATGACGGAGGATGTCCAGCAGCTGAAGCGTCGGACTTTCCCTGGTGTCGTCGACATCTTCTTTGTAGGTAAGTCCATAAAGCCCCACGCGGGAAAAATCTTCAATATCTTTTTCTGTCATGATCTCCCGGATTCGCTTATAAACATATTCCGGCATGGAGTCATTGACGTTGCGGGCAGCGTGAATCAGCGGAGTGAGATTCGGAAAATCCCCGACAAGGAACCACGGATCGACCGAAATGCAGTGTCCGCCCACACCGGGACCGGGGTTGAGAATGTTCACCCGGGGATGCCGGTTGGCAATGCGGATCACCTCATAAACATCCATTCCCGCTTCATGACAGATCTTCGTCAGCTCGTTTGCAAAGGCAATGTTAATATCACGAAAAGTGTTTTCCACAACCTTGCTCATCTCTGCTGTACGGATGTTGGTGAGAACGATCTCACCCTTACAAAATGAGGCATAAAGGTCTTTAACAGTCTCGGCAGTTTCAGGATCATCTGCCCCGATCGTACGAGAATTATGAATAAGCTCCTGCAGCATGTTGCCGGGAATGATGCGCTCCGGCGCATGAGCCAGATGCACCCTCCGCTCACCGATAAGCGGGCGGACACAATGGTCGATGGTCCCGGGAGAAATGGTTGATTCAACCACCAGGATGGCGCCGTCAGCGCAAATCTCCAGCACGGATTTACAGGCAGCGATGACATATTTCGGATCGATCTTGCGGGATTTTTTCAGGTAAGGGGTCGGAACGGAAACGATGTAGATATCAGCTTTCTGATATTGGTCGGAAAAACGGATACCTTTCCGGCGTGCTTCATCAAACAGTTCGGAAAGACCCTTCTCTTCAAAAACCTTCCCGGTGGTCTGCAGCTGTTCTATAAGCTTTTTATTATAGTCGGTGCCGATGACGTTCACACCGTGAGAAGCCATCATCAAAGCCGTCGGCAAACCGATATATCCCATTCCAATCACATTTACGAGCATAGATTCTTCCTGTTTCTTAACAATTTTCACACTATTTGAGTATAACGCGTTTTTGTAAAGAAAAAGGGATTAGGTTATAAATACGATGAATCAAAAAACAGGCGGCAGATGAAACATGCCGCCTGTTTTTGGTTTTTATTCAGACTGAATCAGCCTTTTAGACCTCCGCGGGCAACGCCGTTGACGATGTATTTGCGGGCAAAGAGGAACAGGATGAGCATCGGCAGGACCACGATGGTCGCCGCTGCCATCATCACTTCATTTCTGGCGCCACCTTCGGTCACGAAGTTATACAAACCGAACGGTAATGTGCGGACGGTTGCGGAGCTGGTCGCCAGCATCGGCCACAGGAAGCTGTTCCAGCTGGCAATAGCGTTCAGAAGGATGATCGTCACCAGGGAAGGCTTGGCGATGGGCACCATCACACGCCACAAATATTTCCAGTCCGAGCATCCATCCACCCGCGCAGCCTGGTAAAGGCTGTCCGGCACCGTATCGAAGAAGTTCTTCAGGATATAGGTGTAAAAGATAGAAGACATGAAGGGGATGATCATCGCCCACAGCGTGTCATGAATTTTCCACTGCACAACGGTCCGGTAATTGGTGATGATGAGCATTTCGAAAGGAACCATCATCATCGCCAGCAGTGCACCGAAAATCGCGGACCGTCCAGGGAAGCGCAGACGTGAAAAAGCAAAGGCTCCGAGGATGGTCGTGAAGGTGCAGACCGTCACAGAACTGACCACCACGATCACGGAGTTTAAAAAGTATCGGGCGAAAGGCGCTGTTTCAAAGGCGAATTTATAATTACCGAAATAAAGTGATTTCGGGAGCCATTGCGGCGGAAATACACTCACCTCCTGGCTGGTTTTGAAAGAGCCCGTGATCATCCAGAAAAACGGAAACACCATAATGATCGCACCCAAAACCAGGAAGAGATATGTCAAAACCGAAGAAATTTTTATCTTTTTCATCAAAACTCCTTTTTTTCAGGATTCAGGATTCAGAAACCAGATGTCAGGTTTCAGAATTCAGGTTTCAATCACAAGAAATGGCTAAAAAGAACTATCTATTTCCTATTACCTATATCCTATTCCCAACACTATCCCCTATATCCTATATCCTATCCCCTATTAATACTTCCACTTCTTCTGGATCAGCTGCTGGATCTGGGTGAAGACAAAGATGATCAGGAACAGGATGATCGCAGCAGCAGCAGCATAACCGTATTTCGGTGGAGTGCGTCCGCGGAACTGGTCATAGATATAATAAACCATGGTATACAGGTTCTTCCCGACCCCCGGCCCGGAGAACAGAGGGAACAGCTCATTGAACACTTTGAATGCACTGATGGAGTTGATGATCAGCACCAGGAAAATGGTCGGTGAAAGCAGCGGAACGGTGATGCGGAAAAAGATCCGCAGGTCCTTTGCCCCATCCACACGGGCTGCCGTATAAAACATCGGGTCGATGTTCTGTAAACCGGAAAGCAGCAGAATGATCGTAAACGGCATCATCGACCATATCCCGTATATCGCCAAAGCCCAGAAATTCGCCGAAGGGTCCTGCAGCCAATTCACGGGTTCAACATGGAATAAGCCGAGCAACCAGTTTATGACACCGAACTTGTAATTGAACATATATTTCCAGGTCAGCCCGACCGCCGTGACGGAGGTCACCATCGGCAGAAAATATGCCGTCTGGAAAAAAGCACGCAGCTTAATGTTCTTGTTCAACAGTGTAGCAATGACAATGGAAAGACACATAGAAACCGGAATTGCGACCAACACATATTTAAATGTGACACCAATCGCGTTCTTGAAATCCCGGCTGTTGAGCACGTAAATATAGTTATCAAAACCGAAACCGTCATATGCACCGGTCAGATATTTATAATTTTTCTTGAAAGACATGATCAGCACGTTCACGATCGGGTACAACGAAAAAACGATCACCCCGACAGCAAACGGCGCCAGATACAGAAGGGGCTTTATTTTCTTCAGGAAAAGATAAAGCCCACGGTTTTTTTCCTTGAGCCTGTTCATCTGATACGTTCTCCTGTTTCAGCATCAAATACAAAGACGCCTTTGCGGCGCAGGCCGATCTGCACCCGGTCACCGGCTTTCAATTCCTGGTCAGAATCGATATAGGCACGAACTTCGAAATCACCGAGTTTGAGATAAACCAGCTTTTCCTTGCCCATCACAAAGACACGGATCACCCGCGCATCCATTACCGGGTCAGAACTGTTCACAAGGAAACTTTCGGCACGGATGGAGAAATGCACCTTATGGCCCTCTTTGATGTTTTCAAGGCCGGAGAGTTTACAGAGCGGACCGCTTTCAATGCGGATACCGCCATTTTCGATGTGTCCAAACACCTTGTTGATCGGAGGAGTACCGAGGAAATCTGCCACGAATTCATTGGCCGGTTCATCATAAAGCTCCTGTGGCTGCGCTTCCTGCTGCAGAACACCCAGCTTCATCAGGATGATCGAGTCGGAAATGGACATTGCCTCTTCCTGGTCATGGGTGACAAACACGCTGGTCACTCCGGTTTCCAGCTGAATACGGCGGATTTCCTCACGCATCTCGATGCGGAGTCTTGCATCCAGATTGGAAAGCGGCTCATCAAGGAGCAGAAGCTGCGGCTGTTTGATCAGAGCACGGGCAATCGCTACTCGCTGCTGCTGACCACCGGAAAGCTGCCCGGGTTTGCGGTCAAGGAAGTTATCCACATGGACCAGTTTTGCCATTTCAAACGCTTTTTCTCTTCGCTCGTCTTTGGCAACATTTTTGATTTCCAACGGGAAGGCGATATTGTCCATCACGGACATATGCGGATAAAGCGCGTAATTCTGGAACACCAGACCAATGCCGCGGTCAGCCGGTTCCATATCCGTCACATCACGGTTGTCGAACCATATCTTACCGCTGGTCACCGGAATAATCCCTGAAAGCATGTTCAGAATCGTGCTTTTTCCGCACCCGGAAGGGCCAAGCAGACAGGTCAGTTCTCCGGAATCCAGCACCGCGTTGAAATTTTCTACCGCCGCTGTCTTGCCAAAGTGTTTGGTGAGATTTTCAAGTCTAACTTCCATAGATACACAACACCTTTCTTCCCCGTCAATCCGCGAGGATCTCTTCAATTACATGGCCTTCACATTTGTCCATGTTCAACCCAACCATAGCTGCCATTGTCGGCGCTTCATTGATCATCTTTGTCCGTGGAATTACTACACCTTTCTTGATTGAAGGTCCGCATGCAAAGAAGGTTGTTGTCTCGTCCCGTTCCGGCATATGTCCGTGACTGGCCAGTGAGAAATACAGTCCCGGTCCCAGATGCACTTTGAAGATATCTTCTCCGGCCAGAGTCGCTTCAAACTCCGTTGGTTCTTCTTCTGTTCCTTCAATAACAAAGTCCAGCGGACCGACCAGCCCATAGCGATCCAACACCTCATCTTTGGTCATCACCACGCCAATGGGAAATTCCGGGTCATCCCGCAGTCTCAGCAGGTATTCATAGACCTTCTTCGCCATCTCTTTGTCATCGGGATTTTTCAGTTTCACCCAGCCGGACATACAGGTGGAGAAACAATAGGCATCATAACCAATTATTTTGTTGTTTTCATCTGTACGGATAAAGCCCGCATCACGCAGCGCCATGTTCATGTTGACATAGTGCTTGATGTCCTGGTGCCCATGATCACCAAGAATGATAAAGTTTGTGTTCTCATAATCTCCATAACGGCGGACTGCTTCCTCCAGCACGGCGAATTCCTGATCATGTTTCCGCAGCTGTTCATAGGCTTCCGGGCACTTCACCCCGTGATTGTGACGTTTGGTATCCAGGTCGCACATCTTGACATACATCAGATCCGGCTGACCGAAATCGCGGATGATGTCCGGCGCCAGTGCCATTGTGAAGAGATCCAGGCTGCGTTCTTTCCCCATCAGGAAACGCCCGTATTTCCAGTAATATTCATCGATCAGGATCTGCGTCGCATTTCCTTCCAGATAAGGCATCACATCATAGCCTTCGTAATGATAGGGAACGATCATCGGAAAATTGTAATCAATGTCCGCACCGCCTGAGACCGGCCAGCTCAGTGAACAGGTTTTCAGCCCGGCACGCCGTGCATAATCAAAAATCGTGTCACATTTAACATCGCTGCGCTGGTTGTACCAGGGAGCGTTGTTGTTTTCTACTTCCAGCTTTTCATTATGGGGAATGCCATGTCCCTTCACGGTATTCCCGGTGATAATTGCGCAATGGCAGGGATAGGTGAAAGATGGGTAGATCGGTTCCACATGCTCGATCAACGCACCTTCCCGCAGCACACGTCCCATGTGAGGCAACGTTCTGATGAACTCAACATCAGACGCACACAAAGCATCCAGTAAAAAAACAAGCAGTTTTCTGTTTCCGGTCATATACGAATCTCTCTTTGTATAAGATTTTTGTTAATTATAGCAGATTTGTGAAAAGCTGGAGGTTGAATTTCCCGGGATTTTCCCCTTTTCAAGGAAAAATGAGTTATGATTAATAACAGGATAGAAAAAGGGCTGATCAGCCCTCCAATACAAGAGGAGAAACTATATGAAGAAGAACCTGTTTGTTTTTGTTTTGACAGCCATCATGGTCTTTTCCATGGTCGGTGCAGCCGCCGCTGCTGACAAAGTCACCGTCACCTGGTGGCACACCTTCACCGAAGGTCAGAAAGACACCCTTGAAAGCATCATCGCTGAATTCAACGCAGCCCATGATGACATCGAAGTTGTTGCTGAATCTCAGCCGTTGGATGGTTTCGAAGCCAAGGTTTACGAAGCTGTTTCCAATGGCACCGGGCCGGACATCATCTTCAACTATGCATCCCTGATGCCTGAATATGTTGACAATGGCCTCGCTCCGGATATGAACCAGTATCTGACCACCGATTACAAAGGCCGCGTTCCCGCCGGTGTTTATGATGAAGATACCGCTTTCTCCGATAACGGTCTGCATGCCATGGCTGTCCAGACCACCGGCCCGATTTTCTTCTATAACAAGACCATCTTCGATGAACTTGGACTCGAATGCCCGAAGACCTGGGACGATGTGACCGAAGCTTCCAAGAAGATCTACGAAGCCAAAGGTATTCCTGGATTTGCTTTCGACTCCCTCACCGACGGTTTCCAGACCCTGCTGATGCAGAGCGGCGGAGAATATGTTGACATTGAAAACAAGACTGTTCTCTTCAACACTCCCGAATTCGAAGCCATTGTCCAATGGTTCGCAGACGGTGTTCAGGCCGGTTATTTCGGACTGGCACCGACCACCGGGAACTACTTCTCCAATGATATGGGCGCCAAAGCTCTGGCTTCCTATGTCGGTTCTTCCGCCGGCCTGCCTTATCTGAACCTGGGTGACGATGAACTGGCCGCTGCCCCGATGCCGAAGACCGTTGACGGTGTCGACTGGGTCCCTGGATGGAACCGCTCCGCTCTGGTTTTCGCATCCAATCCTGCTCAGGAAAAGGCTGCTGTTGAATTCATCGAATTCTTCACCAATGCTGAAAACGCTGCGAAATGGGCGATTTCCCTGGTCGCATTCACTCCTTACAAAGACGCTGCTGAACTGCCGGAATTCCAGGAATTCGTTTCCGGTAATATCGCGCTGGCCGCTCTCCGCGAACAGCTGGATTACGCTTATGTTCTGCCGGCCTTCACCGGTGCGAACACCGTTCGCAATGAAATTAAATTCCTTGTCCAGAAAGCTGCTACCGGCCAGATGAGCGCTGCCGATGCCATTGCAGAAGCCGTCGCCAACTGCGAAGAAGCGATGAACGATTTCTAACGACAAGTGGTCAGTGGTTAGTGGTCAGTTTTTCCCTCTCCACTGATTTATAACTACGTAAATAATTGATTACAAAATACACCGAATTCTTTTTTCGGTGTATTTTTGTTTTGTCCCTGTCAAGAATCAAATGAAATATGCTAAAATCTAATCAGAAAATAACAGGAGTAAATCTATGTTCAGAAATGTTACACGAATCAAACAGATTCTTCCCGATAAAGAATGTATCAGCATCCTGAAAAATCAGCTGCGCGGGGTGCTTTCCGTTTTAGGAGATGATGGTTACCCTTACGGTATGCCGCTGAACCATTATTATAACGAAGAAGATGGGAAGTTATATTTCCACAGCGGAAAATCCGGGCACAAGGTCGACGCATTGATGGCCGAACCAAAAGCCTCCTTTTGTGTCATGGATGAAGGAAGCCATGAAAACGGGAACTGGTACCTGACATTCCGCTCCGTGATCCTTTTTGGAAAGATCGAGATGATTGAAGATCGGGAAAAGATCTATGAAATCGCCCGCAAACTCAGCCACAAATTCACCGCCAATGAAGCCTACATCGAACATGAAATCGAAAACTCCGGTCCCGGTACACTCATGTTCGCCCTCGTCCCGGAACATATGACGGGAAAACGAGTTACGGAAAGGTAGGGTATAGGGTATAGGGTATAGGAAAAACCGCTCCCGGATCGGGAGCGGTTTTGCTATTGATTTTGTATTAAATCAGATTTTAATTTCGATATCGACGCCGGCGGGCAGATTCAGACGCATCAGCATATCAATGGTCTTGGAATCCGGGTCCAAAACATCGATCATCCGGTTATGTGTGCGGATTTCGAAATGTTCGTGGGAGTCCTTGTCAATGAAGGTTGAACGGCGGACAGTGAACTTCTCGATTTTAGTCGGAAGGGGAACCGGACCGACAACCTGGGCGCCGCTGCGTTCAGCGGTGTCAACGATCCGCTTTGCGGACTGGTCCAGAATGCGATGGTCAAAAGCCTTCAGACGAATGCGAATCTTTTGTTTTGCCATGAACAAGCCTCTTCTTATGCGATGATTTCGGTAACGGTACCGGCACCAACAGTCAGACCACCTTCGCGGATAGCGAATTTGGAACCCTTTTCCAGGGCGACCGGGACGATCAGTTCGACTTCCATGACCACGTTGTCACCGGGCATGACCATTTCGGTGCCTTCCGGCAGGGAAATGTTACCGGTCACATCC
>JAFRIR010000118.1 GCA_017432685.1 Flexilinea sp.
GTGGGGATTGTCCCTTTATGGGACTGTCCCCGTTGGCGGACCCGTGAAAAATAACAACAGCTCATCTGTGGGGATTGTCCCTTTATGGGACTGTCCCCGTTGGCGGACCCGTGAAAAATAACAACAGCTCATCTGTGGGGATTGTCCCTTTATGGGACTGTCCCCGTTGGCGGACCCGTGAAAAATAACCACGCAGTGCGTGGCGAATGACAAAGGATAACTTATGAATGCACAGCAGCTGAAGAATTCCATTTTACAGATGGCGGTGTCGGGAAAGCTGGTTCCGCAGGATCCGAACGATGAGCCCGCCTCTGTTCTGCTGGAACGGATCCGCGCCGAAAAGGAAGAGCTGATCCGGGCGGGGAAGATCAAGCGGGAAAAGAATCCATCATATATTTTTCGCGGTCCCGACAATGCCTTTTATGAGAAAATTGGCGATAAAGAACCGGTCTCCATCGCGGATGAAGTTCCCTTTGAAATTCCGGATAGCTGGGAGTGGTGTCGGATATCATCTATTTCTGCTGTAGTTACTAAGGGAACCACACCCAGAGGCGGAAATGTAGCTTATCTTGATGCTGGAATCGGTTTTTTACGTGCAGAAAATGTTGCAGGTTTAGACAAATTGGATAAAAAGAGTCTTAACTATATCGACGAAACCACTCATAATGAATTTCTTAAGCGTTCTATTTTAGAGTCTAATGATATTCTTATAACGATAGCTGGAACACTGGGCAGAACAGCATTAGTTCGAAAGGATGATTTGCCACTGAATGCAAATCAGGCAATTTCCATAATTAGACCTGTAGATACAGTAGATGTAGATTTGCTATATGTTATTTATGCATTGAATTCACCGGTAATCCAGAAGTTTTTAACTACCCAGAAAAAGATAACTGCTATTCCAAATTTAACACTGGAGATTATTTCTGAGTGTCTTATTCCAGTTCCCCCTCTTTCCGAACAACATCGAATAGTAAAAAAAACAAAAGAAATTGTGCCATACGTCGAGAAATATGCTGTGACTGAAATTCATCTGGATTCATTAAACACACAATTTCCTAATCAGCTCAAAAAATCCATCCTTCAGCAGGCGGTGCAGGGGAAGCTGGCGCCGCAGGATCCGGAAGATGAACCGGCGAGTGTGTTGCTGGAACGCATCCGCGCCGAAAAGGAAGAGCTGATCCGGGCGGGAAAGATCAAACGGGAAAAGAATCCGTCATATATTTTTCGTGGTTCTGACAATGCCTTTTATGAGCAGATCGGGGATAAAGAACCCGTCTCCATCGCGGATGAAATTCCTTTCGATATCCCGGATAGCTGGGAGTGGGTAAGATTGGGAAACATTTTTTATCACAATACTGGAAAAGCCTTAAACGCCTCAAACCAAACAGGACAGTTACTGGAATATATCACAACATCTAATCTTTATTGGAATCGCTTTGAGCTTGATTCACTTCGGCAAATGTATTTTACCGATGAAGAAATAGAAAAATGTACAGCAAAAAAAGGTGATCTCCTCGTATGTGAAGGTGGTGAAATAGGTAGAGCTGCGATCTGGCCATATGAATATGATATTCGAATCCAAAATCATATTCATCGTCTCCGTGCCTATGTTCCCGTTTGTACGCATTTTTATTATTACATATTCTATTTATACAAAAATGTTGGCTGGATCGGTGGTAAAGGTATTGGTATCCAGGGGTTATCATCAAATGCATTACATGTTTTATTATTTCCGCTTCCTCCTCTTTCCGAACAACACCGAATCGTTGAAAAAATTGAAGAATTGATGCCGATGATCAAAGCTTTATGACGTGCACCAGAGGAACAGATCCATCCTTCGGATAGTAACCGTCAGCGGGGTCTGAACAGTTACTTCTTTTGAATCATTATCGTGATAAAATAGGAGAGAAATAATCTGGAGAACATTATGGAACAAATAGATTTAATAGTCCCGACAGATGTTAATCTGGAAAAAAATTTCAGCGATTTTTGCGATGAAGTTGGAATGTCTGTTGCCACAGCGATAAACATTTTTATGAAAAAAACAGTGAGAGAGAACAAGATTCCTTTTGAAATTAGTGCGGATATACCTAATGAGGAAACAAGAGAAGCACTTGAAGAGGGAAAAAGAATTCTGGAACATCCTGAACTTTATAAAAATTATACAGACGTTGATGAGCTCATGAAAGATTTATTGGCATGATCTATTCTATTACACCTACATCAAAATTCAAGAAGGATATTAAAAAATAATAGTTTAAAGGAGCGGGAAAGATGATCGAAAAAATTCGCAGTGCATTTGAAGTTTACCGGCAGGAGATGCTGGATGACCTGGCGGCGCTGGTCGCCATTGACAGTTCCGGTGAAGGTCCCGTAAAGGAAGGCATGCCCTTCGGTGAAGGTCCGGCAAAAGCGCTGGACTGTTTTCTGAAAATCGCGCAGCGCATGGGACTGGAAACCGACAATGTGGATAATTATGCCGGCGTGGTCAGTTACGGTGACGGCGAAGAGACTGTCGGGGTGCTGGCCCATCTGGATGTGGTCCCGGCAGGAAAAGGCTGGTCCACAGATCCTTTCACCATGGTCATCAAAGACGGGAAAATGTACGGACGCGGTGTGATTGACGACAAGGGTTCCGCAATTGCGGCGCTTTACGGGCTGCGAATCATCAAAGAGCTCGGCATTCCGCTCAAACGCGGCCTGCGGCTGGTGGTCGGCTGTAATGAGGAACTGGGCTCCCGCTGCATGGAATATTATGTCACCCACCGCACACCTCCGACCCTTGGCTTCACCCCGGATGCTTCTTATCCGCTGATTCATGGCGAAAAGGGCAGCTTCTGGGCAAAACTCTTCTTCGATAAGGAAGAACTGCCGATCCTGAAGATGGAAGCCGGTGAAGTGTTCAATGCCGTTCCGGCAGAATGCACCGTGATTCTGGATGGATCAGTCAGCGTAGACGCGCTCAAAGCTTCCGCTGACAAGGGATTTGCCGAAGGATATCCGGTGACCATCGAAAAGACCGCAGACGGGAAGATCTGTATGCTCGTCAAGGGGAAAGCCGCTCATGGCTCCATGCCCTACCTCGGTGTCAACGCTATCGTCTCCGCGGCCATGATCCTCTGCGATGCGCTGGGAGAAAAAGCCGGCAAGCTGCTGCACTTTGCAAAAGACGTGATCGGACGGGATCCCTATGGTAAAACCGCCGGAGTTTACTTCAAAGATGACAACGGTGAACTGACGCTGAACCTCGGGTTGCTGCGCTTTGAAAACGGCGAAGGCTGGCTGGGGACCGATATCCGCTTCCCTGTGACAGGAAACGGCGCCTATGCCACGGGGCTTTATCAGGCCATGGCCGACAAATACAGCATTCGTGCCGAGATCCCGACACCCTCCGAACCGCATTTCGTCCCCGAAGACAGCGAGCTGGTGACCACACTGCTGAAGGTTTATCGGGAAGTCACCGGAGAACAGGACGCGAAGTCCGTCACTATCGGCGGTGGAACCTATGCCCGCCATGTCGGAAAGAATTTCGTGGCGTTTGGACCGGAATTCCATGACCAGGATTACCACATGCACGACGCGGATGAATTCTACCCGCTGGATGAATATATGAAGCACTGCGTGATCTGCACCATGGGGATGCTTTCATTGAGTAAGGAGTAAGGAGTAAGGAGTAAGGAATGATCGTTCGCGATTACCCAAGTCCCGAGCCACCAGTCCCCAACCACCATTAAAACGAAAACGAGGATGAAATCATCCTCGTTTTCGTTTTCCCGGCTAAAGAAACTATTTGTCGGGGCACTGGGATTTGAACCCAGGGCCTCTTGCACCCCATGCAAGCGCGCTAGCCGGGCTGCGCCATGCCCCGTACAACAGTCTTTATTATACACGCTTTCAGAAAATATGCAAATCATTTATGATTTTTCTGTCATGACAGGCGCCAAAATATCATTTTTGTGTAATAATTAGGAACACACTGAAAATTGAGATTTTCTCAGGAGATGAGGTAAATATGCAGATTTTCGCTCACAGAGGTTTCTCTTTACAATATCCGGAAAACACCATGACCGCCTTCCGCAAAGCGCTGGAAGCCGGGGCTGATGGCATTGAGATGGATGCCCGCCTCACACAGGATGGACAGATCGTCATCATGCACGATTCATCCATTGACCGCACCACCAACGGCAAGGGCAAGGTTCGTGATATGCCGCTCAAGGAGATTCTCGGTCTGGATGCAGGGATCAAAAAGGGTGTTGTATTCGAAAATGAACGTGTTCCCATGCTGGAACAGGTCTTTGCGGAACTGGGCGGGAAACTGCTTCTGAACATCGAACTGTGCAACTATGACGAAGGGGACAACCGCATGCTGGCCAATCAGACAGTTGAACTGATCGAAAAATACAAGCTGGTGGATTCCGTCATCATCTCTTCATTCCGCTTCAACAACCTCGTTTATGTGAAAGACAAAAACCCTGCCATCTCCTGCGGGCTGCTTGCCAAACAGGGAATCATGGGGCTGTTTGCACGAAATTTGCTGAATCATTCCGTTTCGGTGGACGCGCTGCATCCCTTTTATACCGATGCAGGCGCCGGGCTGATTCGCAAGGAACAGCAGTGCGGGCGCAAAGTTCGTGCCTGGACCGTAAATTCGCCTGAAGATATTCGCCAGCTCTACGAACTCGGTGTGGACGCTATCTTCACCGATGACCCGCTGAATTCAAGGGAATTCTACGCAAGTGAAAAGCTTATCAGCGGTTAGCAGTCAGCGGATAGAGGCGCCGCAGCACGGCAATTTAAAAAAGGAACCTGCCCGAAATCGGGCAGGTTTTTCTTATTATCTGCCGCAAAGCGGCACTTCTTTCAACCGACCATTATTATCTTGCCAGGGTATTGCCGAGGGTCAAACGCAGGTCCTGACTTTCACCGTCACGTTCGATGGTGACTGTCACACGTTCACCCGGCAGATGTTTTGCGATCTCATCCTTCAGCTCAGCAACACTGTTGACTTCTACGCCATCGAAACCGGTGATGATGTCACCCTCTTCCATGCCCGCGTCAGCTGCTGCACTGTCTTCCATGACTGTGTTCACCAGAACACCGTTCACATCGGACTGATCTGAGATATAAACACCGAGTGATGCTTTGCCGCTTTCCTGCTCTTCCGGCTCTTCCTCTTCCGTCCCGGCCAAAGCATTGGCATGACGCTGGGCAGCGTTCGGGCGGGCAGCCAGGGTCAAATCCACATCCATTTCTTTGCCGTCACGGATGACATGCAGGGTGATGGTGTCACCGATGGAGGTGTTGGAGCTCAGATAGGCGATGATGTCATCCATGGCTTTGACGTCACGGTCATTGATCTTCGTGATGATGTCGCCGCCGGCTTTGATATAAGTACCCTTTGCAATTTCCAGGTCTTCATCACCGCCCCTGATTCCGGCAGCTGCTGCCGGGCTGTTCGGCTGGATGGTCTGGATATAAGCGCCGCGCATGTCATGATCCAGTTCCAGCTGTTCGTTGATGGCAGGGGTCAGCGCCACACCACTGAAACCGATCCACGGATGTTCATATTCTCCGTTTTCGATCAGGGCAGGGATCACGCGGCTGACCAGGTTGGACGGGATCGCGTAACCGATGCCGGCTGAGGAGTAGCTGTAAGAAGAGAAAGCCATGACTACACCGACCACTTCACCGTCAATGTTGATCAGCACACCGCCGGAGTTCCCCGGGTTGATGGAGGCATCCGTCTGGATGACATCCGGAATGGTGTAGTTGCCGGTACCGTCATTTTCACCGACTGCATAGCTGCGGCCGAGAGCGGAGATGATACCCTGGGTCATGGTGCCGGTCTGGCCCAGCGGGTTACCGATGGCTGCTGCCAGTTCACCCGGTTTCAGAGCAGAGGAATCGCCCATGGTGACAGGGATCAAATCTGTCTTAGGATTTTCGACCTCGAGAACAGCCAGGTCACTGTCCGGATCCGCACCGATGACTTTTGCAGTACGTTGAATTCCGTCGGAATAGGTGATGGTCACTTCCACCGCATCTTCGATGACGTGGTTATTGGTAACAATATGACCTTCCTCATCCCAGACAAAACCGGTACCGGAGCCATAGGTGAGCTGAGGTTCCTGCTCTTTCGGTTCTTCTTTCTGACGGTCATCCTGCTGTTCAAACTGGCGGAAGAAACGGTCAAATTCAGGTCCGAAGATGTCGCCGAAGTCGAATTCGTCACCATCGATCTGATAAGTGGTTCCGGAGCCTTCTACTGCTTTTGCAACATAAACATAAACGACGGAAGGGTTGATCGCTTCATACAGATCGGTAAATGAAGCTTTCGCCTCATTGATCGCTTCCGCTTTTGTTTCATCCGCAAAAACAGGCATGCACACAGAGGTCAGCAGTGCCATAACTACAAGCACAAGAATATAGGAGAGATTTTTTGTTTGTTTCATAATATTTATTTTTCCTTTCTTCCGGGAAACAAGACCCGGATTCTGTTTTCCAATTATCAGGATAACACCTGAACATTAGAACAACATTAGAATACATGAATTTTCATAAAAATCAGGGAACCTCTAAAAACTTCAATTTATCTCTGTCCCGAGGAGATTCAGCGAACAAATTCGCTGAATCTCCTCGGGAGGTTTCCGGGGGCTGCCGCCCCCATACCCCCGCCCGGTAGTTTTAATAGATGTCCGTCAGATTTGCAACTCATCCCGAAGTTTTTTCGGATTCTTTTCATAACTGTCAAGCGGCAGCTTTCCGGCAGCCAGGTTTGTCAGGATCTCATAGTAGGCATGGTTCACCGGTGTCGGCACGCCAAGTGAATCACCGTAACGGGCAACCGCACCGTTGAGAAATTCCACTTCGCTTTCCTTTCTGCCTGCGTGCAGATCGATATAAAAAGAGGGCATTTTGGAACCGCGTCCGCCGCCCACCGCTTTGACCAGCAGCGGCTTCGAAATGAAAGAGGGAAGTTCAATGCCAAGACACAGCAATTTGATGGGCACACCGGGAATATTTACGGGCGAAATGCCGAGCCCTTTCATGACCGCCAGTGTTTCCTTCAGCTGCCGGATCTCCAGCGCAAACGCATCCGGATCAGAAAAGACATCTGCCGGTGTCATATTAAAAATAGCGGAGGCGGCATTGGAAAGCAGATTAGAGATCATCTTCGACCACTTCATTGCCGGTCCATCGTTCATCAGTTTCGGTTTCAGCCCGGCTTCAGCACATTCACGGACCAGCTTTTCACAGATGGGATGCGTATCGGCAATACCCATCCCGCGCAGTTTGGCAACCTTGATCGCACCCTGTTCCCCGCGGCTGATGGCAGTACAGATGGAGCAGGCAATGACCTTTTCCTCACCGAAAACAGAGGCATATTTTCCTTCGTTTTCCACACCGTTCTGGAGACTGAGGATCGCCGGAACCCGGTCCGCGAACGGTTTTAATGCGTGAATCACGTCATCTGTGTTGAAACCCTTGACAGCGGTGATCACCAGATCGATGTCATCATGCCTGGCAAATGCTTCTTCCGCACTGCCATAGGCATCAAAACGTTTCAGGTGATGCTTCTCTCCGTTAACGTCTTCGATACGGATCCCATTTTCCTTCAGGGATGAAAGAAAGCGCGGCTGCTCAATGTAAATGAGCGGATTCCCGATCAGCGCCAGACTGCCGGCGATATAAGACCCGATAGCCCCTGCTCCAAAGCATAATATTTTCATCGTTGTCCTGCTTTCTATGCTTCAAATATAAACGTATCCGTTCAATACCCGGCAGCGCATCACAGGATACAGCCCTGCTGTGCTGGCTTTGCATCAGCAGCAGGGCAGTCTCTGTGTGCTTCATGCTGAACAGATACCGATAAACGAACAAAAAACCGCAGAAATCTGCGGTTTTCATCTTTCTGCATTTCTATCGTATCAGCCCTGACGGCCCTGATACTGAGCATCGCCGAAACCGAGGATCATCTTGAAGATCGGGTTCAGGAACACCAGACCAAGGAAAAAGCCGAAACCTTTGCCGAAAGCCTTTGCAAGCTTGTATTCACTGATGAGAGCGATCACAGCGCCTGCAAGACTCATGACTGAGCCAAGTGTACCGACAAAAGTTGTGACAGTTTCACCATCGGCATTGACTGTGGTTCCGAGTGAGGATAAAACAGAACCAAGAAGCACACAGGCAATCATGACCCAGGCCCAGGTGCTGCTCCAGCTCAGATCAGTGCGATCCCATTCATTCAGGATCGGGATGATGCTGTGCCAACCGGGTTTTCCGGCTTTTGTGAAAATCTTCCAGTAAGCAATGACCTGAAGGATATACCAGGCAATACCGAAAACGATGGCAAAAATGCCCAGCGTGGCAATAATCGCTCCGAGAGCGGTCCCGGCAACAACAGCGCCGTTAGAAGCAGTTTCCATATTTACACCTCTGCATTCGGGACATACAACTTAATTGTTTATCTTGTTGTCCCTGTAATCAAGCAAATCATACACCAAAAATGACAAATTGTATATAAATTTTATGATTTTCATCCAACACAGACATACTGATGATCAATTGTCATTGAGTTTCGGGCGGGATTTTCGCGGCGGAATATTGTCTTCCGGTACGCCCGCCGGCTCTTCATCTTTCTCTGCCGGCTCCGTGATCACGATCTCCTCCAGTCCCGTTGACGGGATCTCATTGACCTCTCCGCCTTTGATCGTAACGGTGATCAGATCCAGTGCATCATCCAGACTTTTGATGTTACCGAGATTATCGATGATCCTTGTGACCGTGTCATCCATCAGCCGTGATATTTTGTCATCTTCCGGCAGGGAATAATCTGAATCTTCCCCGGCCTCGTCCGGAACACTCATGAGATCCGGCATTTCATACCAGCGCTCATTCATATAGATCACCGGGATCATCTGATTGGGCATTGCCGACTGACCCGAAAAGGACATATAGAGTAAAATCGGGATCGTACGGCCCGGAATGCTCATCATTTGCACCGTCCGCCCGTCCTGTCCGGCAGAACTCATCGAAGAATAATAAACATTCGCGAATTGTTCCTTCAGCCATTCATTCAGCTCGCGCTCTTCCGCAAGTGACAATTCAGTTTTCTCCGGAACAGGTGTCGGTGTTGGTTCTTCGGGTCCGCCAAAGCCCGACAGGAGCCGCATCAATTCCGCGAGCAAACCGTCGTCAGCTTCATCCGATTGCACAGGAACAGGTGCCGGCGTCGGCTCCGGTTCACTCAAGAGATTCTGCAGCACTTTCGGCAGCTGTGAATAATCACCATCAGAGATCATTTGGAAAATATTGCCGATTTCATCAATGATACCGTGAATATCCACACTGGCATGCCACATTGCCCAGTTGCCGTTTGTGAAATATTCATTGTCCGGCAGCGTCAGGATCACAAGTGCACGGTCATCATCGAAAAAGTCCGGGACAACATCATTTCCGAGCCGCACGGCATCGATCGCCTGCTGCAAGGCTGTCTCATACTGTTCCATTCCCTGAGATTTCAGGACCCATGGGAGCAGCTCACGCAGCTGCGGGTAATCCGTTCCCGGAACCATCGTGCAGTCCACTGCAAACCAGAAAGCACGGGCTTCTTCCAAACTCATCCCGCCATTCGTCACAAGACGATAAGCAAGATTGTTCAGCAGTGAAGAATTGATATGGACTCCGCCATAATCATTGATAACCGTCGGAGTCTGTACATTTGGTGTGTAATAAAGGTCCCAGCTGAAAGCAGGCTGACCATACAGACGGGGGTTACTCATGGAACGGACTGGCTCAAGGCTTTTATCTCCCATCAGCCAGGCAGTGTCTTCAGTTTCTCCTGAAAGCATTTCACAGATCTTTCCCTGAATATCACTCATACCCTCGTTGATGGCGCCGAAATCATTCATGTATGAATTGTACGTCATCACCGAATCGGTAACACAGTGCGTGAATTCATGCGCGATCACATCCAGGCACTGAGACAAATCGTTGGCATAACTGGTGAGAAACATGGACCAGCCCAGATAGTTCCCCACAAATGCGGCATTGTTCACCTGAATATGATTTTCATCCTGATAATCGTTCAGCAGCAGGATCGGCGTACCCAGTCCATCACCGCCGATCCAGCCGATAGCTTTATAGTAATCATAAACACGGCAGTAATTGTAAAGGGAGAGGAGACCGACCTGATCCCACTCCAGATTGTCAGGGCTTGACTCCAAAACGATCCTTCCGTCATTATAGAGGAATTCCCAGCAGTTGGCAACAACGATTTTCCGCTCAATGTTGCCCAGATAATACATACCGGTGCGCTTGTCCCGCATCACGGTGACCGTTATCTCTTTTTCTTCACCCGTGGAGAGGTCAACATAACCGGTATACTCCACCGGTTCCATGAATTCAAAAACATATTCCGCATCAAAACCGGTTGAACCGGCAATGTCGCCGGGCATAATGGTCTCAAGACTGTAAAGATATTCTCCGTCCATGGTCACATAATGAGCCAGATAGGGAAGTTCCGAACTGCGGCTTGCCGGATTTTCCGGGTTGTCCGTATAAACCACCCAGACAAAACGGGAAATTTCTTCTGTTTCGTCATCATTCACATCCAAATGAAGGATCAGAGGCAGGATCATCTTGTCCGTCATCCCTTCGAGCAGATTCGGGAGAGGCTGATCATTTTCTTCCGCATGTCTGAGAACGATCTGTTCAGCTTCTTCAGCGGTGATCCCCTCAGATTTTTCCACTTCCGGCAATTCGGTTTCAAGACTGCTGCTGAGACCGATCATGTGCCCTTTCGTATCCGTGATGACCTTCACGGCACCGCCCAAAACGGTAGTTCCGGCGTAAATCTGCTTGAACACATAATACTGATTTCCGGCTGCATCCGTCAGGGTTCTCCAGGGAATAAACTGGGTGTTGCTATCACCGCCAAGCAAACTGACCATGGAAAGAACCACTTTGGCAGCACGATCCATATCCGTCACGGCATCGTTTGTACAGCTGCCCGCAACAAAAGTCACGCGGCCATTGTGTGTGAACACTTCGGCTCCGTTATCATTCAGTGCCTGAATATCCTCCACTGTCAGCTGCACTTCAAGTCCTGTTTCCAGAACGGCAGTTTGATTCTGAGCAGAAACGATGGATGACAACAGACAGCTGAGAACCAGCACGCATACCAGCAAAACACATTTCAAACGCCAATTATTCCTCATTCGTAAAGATCTCCTTATTAATTTCAAAGCAATGGTTCGGGAAGAGTCATTGGAGTCAGTTCAGACTCAGATCGACTGAATTCTCCCGAACAGCTGCATTTCAAAAAAAGAGCAATTATCGCTGCAATACATCTTCAATAAATCGCTGAAGTCCTGCAGGTGCATCATGTATATCCGCCAGATTATTATCCCCAAGGTTGATCATTTTGTTTTTCCCGTGATAATCACTGCCGGCTGTGACATACAGGTCAAATTTTTCAGCCAGGCCCAAAACTTCTTTCTGCATCTGCGGTGTAAACGTGGAATAATAGCCTTCCACACCCTGCAGGCCAAAGGCGATCAGGCGCTTCAGACGATTTTCCATCTCATCCCCAAGGATCAGCTCATCACCGCTGCCATAAGAGGGGTGTGCCAGTACCGGGATCCCGCCACTTTCCAGAATGACTGAAATGGCTTCTTCCGGGTGAAAATGAATATTCTTGATCTTCAGCCGGTTCAGATAAGCAGAGAACGCCTGTTCTTTATCAGCTGCGTATCCATATTTCACCATCAGGTTGGCAAGATGAGGTTTTCCCGGATTTTTATTGGCAAACAGACGGGTAACATCCTCATCCGAAAAACGAAACCCAAACTGGTCGCGCAAAGCCTCCAGGCGCCGTTCCAGCTTGATGATCCGGGAAGAATGTCCGCTGTCCACCAGGGCATTGATAGCAGCAGCTGATGAATCATAACCATACCCGAGGATATGGTACTTCCCATAAACATCCCTGCAGGAGAATTCAACGCCCGGGATAAAAAGCGGGTCCTCAGGACCGCGCTTTTCCTTCAACAACTCAGCGCCTGCAATTGCATCATGATCAGTCAGGGAAAACAAGCCGATCCCCGCTGCTCTCACTTTCGTCAAAATCTCTTCCGGTGTGTCAGTCCCGTCAGAAACCGTTGAGTGCATGTGCAAGTCGATTTTTTTCAGTTCGCTGAATTTCTCCATCAGAGATATTTCTTCATACGCAGGATGTTTTTCCCGTCCCGGTATTCGTATTTGACCTCATCCATCAGCTTTTTGGCCATGAATATTCCCAGCCCGCCGATCTGACGTTCCGATGCCGAAAGCGTTACATCCGGGTCTTCTTTGGCGAGCGGATCATAAGGAACCCCGCTGTCAATGAAAGTAAGCTGCACGGCACGGGGGTCCGTCAACTGGGCCAGATAGATTTTTGCTTTACCGATCCCGGAATGGTAAGCATAGGACGAAATGTTCGTGAAGATTTCGTCCACAGCAACACTGATTTGCATCATGGATTTCATAGGGCAGCTGACCCTGTCCAGAAAAGTCTCCACAAACTCTATCACGGAAGGTAAATTTTCAGTTTGGGCGTCAAGTTCGATCTCATCGCTGATCAGAGCTTCATTATCATCTGCCATTTCCGGGCTCACTCCATTTCGGACAAGTTTGACCTGCTCATCAACAGGAATAACAAACCAACGATACCGAATGGTACCGCAAAGAAACGTACTCTTATTTGTTCAAGCGCTTTTATTCGATCGTCAGGATATCAGAGAAACCTGTCACCTCAAAGATTTCTTTCACGATTTCATTGGCGCCTGTGATCTTCATCGTTCCTTTCGAGGCATTGAGCAGTTTCTGTGCGGAAAGCAGCACACGCAAACCGGCCGATGAAATATATTCCAGACCTGAAAAATCCAGTGTCAGGTCATTCACACCGTTCAGGCTTTCCTTCAGTTCTTTTTCGAAAACAGGGGCAGTTGTGGTATCCAGTCTGCCGGAAAGGGCAACTGTCAGTTTTGAACCGTCAAGGTTTTTGTTGATTTCCATATTGTTATCTCCTTGTTTTTTGTATATCTTTTTATACAGATTTGCATTATGCGAAAGAAAAACGTTATTATAGGAACCTCTAAAATTATCATTTTTTCTCTGTCCTGAGGAGATTCAGAGAATAAATTCTCTGAATCTCCTCAGGAGGTTTCCGGGGGCTGCCGCCCCCATACCCCCGCCCGGGAGTTTTTAGAGATGCCCTTAATAATTATACTCATTTAATTTACCTCAGCAGGAATCGGTGTCGCAGTTCGTAACACTTCAACAGTGACCCAGCCTTCGAAGCCCTCGTTCGTCCGGACGCTGATCCAGGTATAGCCGTCAGCCTGAACGATTTCACCGATGATCTCCAGCACTGCATTGTTATAAATTCCACGGATCACGTCCGATTCAAGCGAAGGCGTCGTCCGCACCAGAACCCCCGTATCGCCCCGCACACTCACGATTCCGTAAACCGGTGTCGGTGTCACGACCTTCGTCCGGGTCGGTGTCAGCGTAGGGATCAGCGTCCGGGTCGGTGTGATCGAGGGCGTGACCGTTGCCGTAAAGGTAGCAGTCGTAGTCGGGGTAACAGGTGTGTTCGTGGCAGTCGGTGTCATGGTAGAGGTAGCAGTGGCCGTTGCAGTCGCTGTTGTGGTAGGTGTCACCGGTGTTGCCGTAAAGGTTGACGTCGGGGTACTGGTGTTGGTTGCGGTCGGAGTGGCTGTGTTCGTCGGTGTAGCTGTTGCGGTGTTGGTAGGGGTAAAGGTCACCAGATTGATCTCCTGCAGCAGATCAGCCCTCTGCGGTTCAAACCGTTCGCGGAAAGAAACTGCCAGCAGGCCCAGTGCGTCCGCGAATGCAGCTGCGCCGGCTGCGATCAGGATAACTGTCATCAGAATGCTTTTGACATCAGCGCTGAAAGCACGAAGCAGAATGAACATGATGACTGCCAGACACAGTGACATCAAACTGTAAACCAGTCCGGTTTCCAGTGCAGGCAGAATCAAGTGACGGCTGCCGCAGAAAAATCCCCAGGCAGCCACCGTCAGCGGCGCCATGAGAAAAATCATCAGAGATGAACTGAAAGCGCCCAAAGACAAAGGTTCGCTGCGTTTCAGCTGCAGCACGCACACCACAGTGCTGACAATAACCGTCAGGATCGCGGGAATGCTGTATGAAGTGAAAAAAACCGCTGCTGCTTCGGTTCCACTGGACTGGCCTTTCAGGATCAGGACCGCTGCCGCAGAGCCGACCCAGAACAACAGGGAAGTCAGCAGCTGTTTTCCCAGGGATTTCACAAAGAAACGCGGAGATCCTGCCACAGCAGACAAAGCCATCCCCAAAAACGGACCGCAGAACGGGATCAGCGCAGCTGAAAGGATCCATAAGGGGTTGGCATCCAGCATCAGCGCAGCCCCGGCACAGGCGCCTGCCAGCAGTGCGAGAATATAATCACCTAACGAGGGAATTAATTTATGGGACAACTCGTTTTGAAAAAATTGACGGCTGTCCTTCGGTTCGGGATAAAGCCCGCGCTTTTTGTACCGCCGCCGGGCTTCGCTGTCATATTCATTTGTATTCATAGGCTCTCTCTCCATTCCTACTACTCTTGATACATTATAACCGAACCTTTCAAAATTTTGTTAAGGAAAGCACAATTATTTAAAAAAGTCTCCGAAAACATCGGGCCGGTTTTTTGAGAGCGGCTGCCGGTGTTTTCGGGAGACCTGTTCTGCCCCGGTCTTGCGTTTTTAATATTTTTGGTTCCGGGGCATTCTTCCGCGCGATCGAGGGGTGATCGCGATAGAATACATAAAATCAGGGACGGACGATCAGTTTTTCAAACTCCTCCGGCGGGAGGGCACGGGCGAAGTAAAACCCCTGCACCAGGTCACAGCCGGCACCGTGAAGCATCTCCAGCTGTTTTTGCGTTTCCACACCCTCCGCGATCACCGGGATCTTCAGATACCCGGCTATATCCAGGATCAACTCCACCAGTTTGAAATCCTTTTCGCTCGTTTCAATTTCGCTGATGAACTTTCGGTCAATTTTCAGCACATCCACCGGCATCATCAGGTCCAGCAGGATGGCAGATAGTTTTTCCTGATATTGCCTGATTTTCTCAAGCGCTTCCAATCCGTTTTCGGCATAGATCACCTCATAATTGTCTGCCATGATCATCCCCAATACATCCCGGTTGATCTCCTGGTCGTCCACGATCAGGACATACTGCGGTTTGTTGATTTGTCTGGAATTGATCATTTCCCGGACCTTTCCACACACGAGGCTGTCACCTGAAAAAAGGGACAGTCACCTCTGGCTCACTGCTGAGCCTTCGGTGACAGTCCCCCTCGTTCTTTACTTATTCGCCAGCGGCCAGTCGCCCCATTCCTTATGGAAGCAGCGATCGTACCCACGGCACAGGTCCTCCCTGCCCAGCCATGCCATGCAGATGTCATAGGTCTGGAACAGCAGATATTCCTTTGTTCCGTCCGCATAAAGCTTATAGGCTCCGATCTCATCCTCCGGCAGGGCATGTACCACAGGTTCGTCCGCCGGACGGCTGCCATCATCCCAGATCAGATAAACCGTGATGACGATTTCGCCGTTCTTTTCATTGATCTCAGCTTTCGCGGAAAGCGCATATTGCCATTTGATCATTCCTTCTATCGGTTCATCCAGGCTATAAATTTCTTCATAACCGTAAACTTTTTTCGGCAAGTCACTGACCGTTATTTCATATTTTCCGGGAGCCAGATCGGGAATATCAATAGAAAAACCAACATCCTCATATTTTTTCGGGCTTTCCATTCCCTGTGTCAGTTCAAAGGTCAGTCCTTTTGACACGGATTCCAAATCGCCGTATTTGATTCGAATGACCGGCTCCAGCGTAAGAGAATCGATCTCCTTCGGCAGACCTTTGCTGCCGTTATACATAACGTTAATGAGGTCCACCCGCTTCGTCATCGGAGAAGCGATCACAGCAGTAAGCGTTTGCGGATCATCCGGGCCGCCGATATCCGCATGATCCGCGTCATTCCCCTTCATATACCAGTAGATCGTATAACTGCCGGGTTCAATTCCCTGGGGAAGTTCCGTGAAATAATGGATGCCGTCCAGGCTGTAATAAACCGTCCAGCCTTCCGGAGCAGGAATTTCTTCGATCAGATTATGCGGTTCTCCATTATATTCAAGATCATCCTCAACCTTCGGCGTATAATCATCTGCTTCCGCCGGACTGATGGTCACAACGATTTTGATTTCAATATCTTCATGGTTGCCTTCACTGTCCTTATACTTGATCGTTATCGGATAGTCTCCGGCATTGGTGCCCGTTGGAATCTCCTGCGAACAAACTTCTCCGTTTCCATCATCAATGCAGTACCAGACCTCATCATATCCCTCCGGAAGTTCATCCGGCTCTTCCACCAAAGGCACCGGATCACCGGTAAATTCAGGATCCGTCGGGGTCGGTTTTTCATCCTCCGGCAGATCTTCCGGATCATCCTCCTCCGCACCCTTTTTGTCGATCGTCCAGCTGACTGACGCAGAATCTTTAAAGTTGCCAATACCGTTCACCGTAATCGTATACGTTCCGGCGTTTACTGCCTCTAATATGCTGGAAGCATCCGCCTCATATTCACCTTCGGTCAACGCAATGCCGTCGAGGGTCACAGACATGATCTTCACGCTCTGCATGTTCCCACTGTATGTCATCTGATATTGGTCAAGAGAAATATCCGCACTTGAAATGCTCATCCTGTCGACCGTCACCGGAACCGACTGTGCTGCACTGTCGGTATAGTTTCCGCTCTCATCAACCACTTTGTACCAGACATAATAGGTTCCGGCATCGGTGGCTTTGGGAATAGACTCGCTGTACACAGATGCATCCGCAGGCTCCGTATTTTCCATCGTCACAGCAAAAACCATCGTACCACCGACAGCTTCCCCTTCAACAGTCACCAGCGGCTGCTCGGTGCGGTCATAGGTTCTGTTATTGGCGATAACTGTTGCCGGTTCTGATTCAGCCGGCAGGATTGAAAAACCGGTTATGTCCTCTGCTTCAGGATAGTTCTCTGTAGCCGCGATAAATGCTTTGACAAAATAATCACCGGCTTCTGTCGGGACATCCGCGGTATAAGCGCCATCTTCGGCATCGCTGTAAGTGAATACAACAGTATCGACGCCATAGGACGCTGTCGCGGTCGGTGTACTCGGGTCATCACCGTATGTCCAGTTACTGATTTGAACCGTAACGCTGTTTTCACCCTGAGCGCTGACAGTAAGCGTACCATCCGCTGTTGTTACCAGATAATTTCCGACCTGTGTTTGGGTTCCGGTGGTAACCGCAACGCCATCCACTGTAGCGATGACATTTGGCTGAGTGCCCGCGCCGGTGATCGTACTCGCGTCCGTCATCTGCACAGTAAATTCATGGGTATCGCCGGCTTCCAGTTCACCCGGTATGAAACCATTTTCGGTCAGCGGGTCACCGTCATAAGCTTTATTAGCGTTTTTGGCAGTTAGAGTTACAGCTTTCCGGTCCACAGTCAAGGTGCCTTCTGCCGTCGTCACAAGATAGTTGCCGATAGTGACAGGAGTCCCCGTGGTGACCGCGACGTCATCCACTGTAGCGATGACATTCGGCTGTGTACCCGCATTCGTGATCGTACTCGCGTCCGTCATCGTAACAGTAAAGCTGTGCGTATCACCCGCCTCCAAAGCAGTCGGATCAAAATCACTCTCTGTCAAAGCGCTGCCGTTATAGGTTTTCGAAGCATCCTTTGCCGTGAGTTTTACTTCTTTCCGATCCACAGTCAAGGTACCGTTTGCCGTTGTCACAAGATAGTTGCCGACTTCGGTTTGGTTTCCGGTCGTAACGGCAACGCCATCCACCGTGGCGATGACATTCGGCTGGGCGCCCGCATTCGTGATCGTGCTGGTGTCAGTCATCGTAACAGTAAAGCTGTGCGTATCACCCGCCTCCAAAGCAGTCGGATCAAAACCACTCTCTGTCAAAGCGCTGCCGTTATAGGTTTGCGTTTTATCCTTTGCCGTGAGTGTTACTGCTTTCCGATCCACAGTCAAGGTACCGTTTGCCGTTGTCACAAGATAGTTGCCGATAGCGACAGGAGTCCCCGTGGTGACTTCCACACCGTCCACTGTAGCGATAACATTCGGCTGCGTGCCCGCATTCGTGATGGTGCTGTCCGCCGTCATCGTAACTGTAAAAGTGTGCGTATCACCCGCCTCCAAAGCAGTCGGATCGAATCCGCTTTCTGTCAGGGCAGAGCCGTTATAGGTTTTCGAAGCATCCTTTGCGGTGAGTGTGACTTCAGTCGGCATCACATTCACCGTGATCACATCCGATACGGCAGCTGCTTTCGCACTACTGGTGGTCTTTGTGGCCGTAACCTGGCAGTAATAGTAATGCTTTCCGGCATTCTTTCCGGCGGGAATCACATAAGTGCTCGCTGTCGCACCATCAATGATTCTTCCCTTCCCGTCTGAGTTGCTTTTTGCTGTATTGGAATACCACTGATAGCTTAGCTCATGCCCCGTCGGCGCTGTGGCGGTCACGCTGATGGTTCCACTGTTTGCCGCATAACCGTAAGAAAGTTCCAAATCAGCGCCTGTATTGATTGTGGCCTTTTCCGCAGGATCATTCGTCCATTGGGCATAGAGCGTCAGATTTTCATTTGCGGTAAACTTTTGACCTTCATCGTAGTGTTGTCCTGTTCCGCCTGAGTTTGTGTTCCAGCCATTGAAACCGAGTCCTGTTTTTTGGAGGTCTCCCAAGTTCACCGCAATCGACAGCGGCTGATCCTTGAATTTCGCCTGAATATCCGGCACCGTACCGCTTGTCGCATCGTTTGCGTTATAGGTCACCTTGTAAATGGTTGTCGATGTATAGGTAACATTATCTGAAACCCGCCCGTCGCTGCGAACATTATATTCAAGGAAATACCCTCTAATTTGATAATGTTTTGGGGGCCAGTCATTAAAACGCCACGTACCACCATATGAAGATACTGCACTAAATTCATGCATATAATCTCTATCAGTAATATAGGCATTGTCCGGTTGGCTTCCGTTCCAAAAATCAGGAAGTACACTACCCTTCTCCCCATCCGGTCCGTCTGTCCAATAAAAAAATGGTTTATAGCTGGACCCGCTGTTTTTTGGAGCAAAAAATGTTCCGTTATTACCGAAAAAATAATAATAATCAGATGCTTCATTATGAGTTATTTTACTTACATCTGGCGACTCATAATTTGACGGTGTTATCTTAGAATCTTTAACAACTGAAAAGGATGATAGCAAATTGCCCGGACCATACTGCGTTGAATAAACCATGGAAGTCCCGCCGATCCAACCACCATCTGTGTGATTGGTTAGCGTTTTATAGAATTCAAACAGCATCATCCCTTCTTCTTCTGTCGTGATCGTAGCCAGATATCCTTTGAATCCACCAAATATTTCTTCTGCTTTCACTGCAGAATCAAAAGCCGCAAGCCATGTTATGGCACTTGCTCCTTCAACATATTTATAAATATGTGCCTCACCATCGTTCAGAATCACTCCAAAGGTTTTATCATTTTCACCAATATTCAGGTTTGTGTCACCATCTGAAATACTGATATTAATGGATTGTGTAGTAGACGAAAATTTTAGCTTCTGCAGCATACTGCAAACGGCATCTTTTGATCCATAATCATGATTCAGTGTTTTATAAATGATCAAAGCGGCATCTTTTTTGGTGCTCAATTTTCCTACAACTGCATCGCCTAAATCACTTGGCAATGTTATTGTTCCGCCGGTTGCACCTATCAATACAAGTGAAATGTTACCATCCACTTCCACAGCATTCCTTGCCACAGCTTCGGAGATACTCAGTGTGCCATCGTTGTTTACAATCCAGTTACCCCAGTCCTTATCATCCTGGGCTGAAGCCGGTACTGCTCCGCTGAACGCAAAAAGGAGCATGAGAACCATGCCCAGACAAAACAACCGGAAGAAATCCCTGTATGCAGAAGATTTTTTCATAACCATTCTTTTCCTCCCCAACTGATCAAAAATTTATTGATTTGAAGTAATTGGTCAAACCACGATGACTCATCATGGAATACAGCCCTGATGTGCCGGTTGGACGGCAGCAACAGGTCAGTCTTCGTGTGCTTCATTCTGAAAGTCACAACTTTTGTCTGCATTCGTAAGAAGGAGATTTATCTCTCTGAACCGTTATCTCAACCGAGATCAAGCCTGACAACCGAATCGTCTCCGATACGAAGGCTTCCCTTATCGATTACATTCTGCAATAATGGTAAAAATGTATTAATCTATTTACTGTGGAAAATTTTTGGTTTTTTTTGAATTTATGATATACTTTTCTCATAAAGGAAAGAGATATCTATTTGTCCGATAAAAAAACTGACTGGTAAAAAAAGTAAACTTTTTTTACCAGTCAGTTTTAATATTCTGTTCACCAAAAATATCAGGGAAAGACTGATTGTTTCTCATTAATACAAAAGAACAATTCCGCGCTATGTGCGGAATTGTTCTTTAAATTCTATGGCACCTGTTCAGAACCTGGCGACGCATCACGGGATACAGCCCTGCCGTGCGGGCTTCAACGTAGCGAAGCTCCTGCTCCGTATTTAAACCAGGCGAAGCCTGTACCGCACAGAGCAGGTTAAGAGCAGTCTCCGTGTGCTCCGTACTGAACAGTTACATTCTATGAATCAGCGCTTCCTCAAAGATACACGTTATTCTTTGAAGAAACCGTTTGAAGATATTGTTGATTTTTGAAGAATATCACTGTAACTTCAGCCCGGCGGCAGTGATGAATTCATCAGTAGTCATATTTACCCGCTTTGCAGCTTCTGCAATATCCAGCAGTTTATCTTTGACCAGATTCACAAGAGTATCAAAAATTCCTTTTTCCATTCCTTTTTCCATTCCTTTTTCCATTCCTTCTTCTCTTCCTTCTTCTCTTCCCTGTCTGTAAACATATTCTCTCTGCTCTTCTTCATTCAAATTCGCGAACATGATTTCCTATACCGCCTCTGCCATTTGTTTCGGGGTTTTTACACAGCTTTCCTTCATTGCATTCTCCTGATAATTATTTTACCCTTTTATTCCGCGGAAATCAATAGGTTTATCAGCTGTAAAATTTAGAACCGAAATGTAAATATGGAGGTGATTTTATGGCAACCTATGGTTACGTGCGTGTCTCGACAGCAGAACAGCACATCGACAGGCAGATGGCAGCGCTGCTTGCCGAAGGAATTCCCGAAAAACAAATCTATATCGACCGGATGTCCGGAAAGAATTTCAACCGTCCGCAGTGGAAACGGCTGAAGAGAAGGCTGAAGCGCGGGGATGTTCTGGTGGTGAAAAGCATCGACCGGCTGGGCAGGGCCTACGATGACATCGCGGAAGAATGGCGGTTTATCACCAAAGAGATCGGCGCGGATATTGTTCCGCTCGATGAAAAAACACTGGACACCCGATCGATCGACAGCCTGGTCGAAAAGCTGGTAAAGGATATCATCTTCCGGGTCCAGTCCTTTTCCGCGGAAAATGAACGGACCCTGATCCTGCGGCGGCAGGCGGAGGGAATCGCCGCGGCTAAAGCCAGAGGCGTCCGCTTTGGACGCCCGGAACTTCCCAGACCGAAGGACTTTGAGGCAGTCGCCGACCGGTGGCGCACCGGGCAAATCTCTGCCCGGCGGGCAGCCCAACTGCTCAATGTCAGTCATCCGACTTTCCTGAAATGGGTGCGCGGATAAAATGAAGAAGGAAGACTAAGCTTCACTCTTCACGCTTCACACTGAACACTTCATTTGCTGCGGGGCTATTAGCCGTGGTCTCGATCCATTCCCTGATGATCGCTTCCGAGACTCCCGCGGCTTTTGCAATGAAATCAGGCGAAAGTCCCAACCCGGATAGATTCCGAACCATTGTCTTTTTCTCTTCAGTGCGTCCTTCGTTCCAGCCTTCGGTGCGTCCTTCGTTCCAGCCTTCGGTGCGTCCTTCGTTCCAGCCTTCAGTGCGTCCTTCGTTATAAATCGTTTTTGCTTCGTATTCAAGTACTCTTCCGCCCATGACTTCTTTCACTCCTTCCTTCACATTCCTGTATTTCATCGCTATCTTATCCACCACCTTTTTTGACATATCCCGGATCGTCAGCCAGGCGAACGCGGTAAGTTCTCCTTTTTCCCGTGCCTGTTCCAGTTGCTCAATGATCCACTGATACTCCCGCAACAGTTCCGCCAGTGCATCCTCATCCTTATCGATGCGTTTCAGATCCTTCTCGTGCGTAAAGATATAAAACGGAATCAAAAAATACAGCTTCTTCTCAAAAATATCCTCAATCGAATAATCCCGTATCTTCATCAAACGAACATCAAGCGTTAATGATCCCCTTGGAGCTTTGATCTCGATCTCCATCTGATCCGGCATCTTCTTCGGACCGCGCAAAACCAATATTGCGGCGTTCGGGATCGTTACGATCAGTTTTCGTCCCTTGATCTCACCACTGTCCAGCGCCTCCTGTGTGAGATATTCAAAGATACGGATCGTTACAGTCCGGTCGAATTTTGATTCACATTCGTAAAGATATTTATCGACCTCTTTACCGATAACGTTGAACATGCTGTCCGTGATGCGCTTCTGCTCGTTCCCTGCCTGACGGTTCAAAAAATGTTCATTCTGCCCGAAAACAATTTTCTCTTCACCCGTATAATGCTTTCCGAAGATTTCATTCAGCACCGGGAGCAGCAGCTGCGAACAGTCCACCGTCATCGTGCGGAACACATCATCGTAAGCCGTATTCAGATTCGGATCTTTCTCTTTCTTTCCCATATTTTCACAGTCTTCCTCTTTTATTTTAAACCAAAACACCCTGAAAATCAAGTAACAATTTTCAGCGTTTCAAGAAGAGCTATTTGAATGTTGCAGTTCATGAGGTAAACAGAGGACCGTTATCCTGCTGCCGCAGCCCCGGCACAGGCGCCTGCCAGCAGTGCGAGAATATAATCCCCTAACGGATGACCCAGGGGCGGATCCACAAGGTGACATTTCTCCTGTGACGGCTGGACAGCAACAGGATAACCGTACCCGTTGTAGGCCGGTGTGTTAAATTCCGCTGATTTGTTATGAATTTCCCTGAATTTATTGCACATGTATCTTGCTTCATTTAAAAATGAGATAAAATTGAAACGATTGTTTGAAAATTTAGAAAGGTATTCTTATGAAAAGATATTCATTAATGATTACAATATTGGTTGTGCTGGCAGCTGCTGTCAGCGCATATGCCGCGGATGGTGAATGGACCAAATGGGACGCGGATCTGAGCGATGCTGCCGAGATCAGCTGCACCTTTGCCGACCCCACAATTGAAAACGAAGAAGCCAAGGCGATCCTCGGTGAAGTCACCGAAGATGATTGGGCGATCGGTCCGGAAGATGCCGTCCTGACCCTGGTGGAATATGCCGATTTCCAGTGCCCGTACTGCTCCAATGCCGGACTGATCGCGTTGGAGTTTCAGGCTGCCCATCCGGATGACGTCCGCTATGTTTACCGCCACTTCCCGCTGACTTTCCATGAAAAGGCTCCGATGTCTGCCTATGCCGCGGACGCTGCCGGGAAACAGGGTCTCTTCTTTGAAGCGGAACATTGGCTCTATGAGACCCAGAATGACTGGACTTATATTGAGACGCTGGATGAGTTTGATGCCTGGCTGCGGGAAAACATCCAGACCGAACTCCCGGAACTGGATTTCGATCAGTGGGTGACGGATTATGAATCCGAAGAAATCCGCACAGTCGTAGACGGCGCTTTTGACAAGGTCGCCGCAACCAATATCATCAGCGGTACTCCGACCTTCTTCGCCAATTTCTACCAGACCTCTTATGATCCGGCAGTCCTGGAACAGTATATCGACCTGTTCAAGATGCAGAAGAACTACCGCACTTCCTGCCCGGTGACGGCCGTAGAAGAGGGGAAAGATTATCGTGCCGTGCTGCACACCACCGCCGGTGATGTGGTGATCGACCTGTTTGAAGAAGAAGCCCCGAACCTGGTTTCCAATTTCATGCAGCTGGCGAAGGACGGATTTTATAACAACAATGAATTCCATAATGTGGTGACCGGCTTCATTGCCCAGACCGGTGATCCCAGCGCGACCGGTGTCGGCCTTTCCGGTTACTATCTGGATGATGAAAACCTGGACAACGATGGATTCGACGAACCGGGCGCGGTTGCCATGGCCAACACCGGCGCAAACAAAAACAGTTCCCAGTTCTTCATTGCCAATGACCTGAAGGCCTATTTCAGCGAGGGTTATGCCGCACAGAACCCTGACCTCAGCGAAGAGGAACTGACCGGAAAGGTGGAGACCCGTCTGGATGCCATGAACGCCCGTTATCCGGTCTTTGGCCGCGTGGCAGAGGAGTCCATGGAGATCCTGCCGCTGATCGATCAGGGTACCGTGATCGAGAGCGTTGACATCGAAGTCCGCGGCTGATCCGGTTCGGATAGGGACTGGCACCGTCAGGTGCCTGTCCCGAGGTAAATGGACGGGACAGTCGCCTGCAGCAACAGTCCCCGGGGCACCGTTAGGTGCCTGTCCCGAAAAAGGTTAAAGTATAGAAACATGCCCCGACAAGCCAGAATATTCAGTGAATCAGGTTATATGCATGTCTATACGCGTGGTAATGGACAACAAATCATTTTTGAACAAAAAAATGATTATGTACGCTATCTCAACCTTCTGAAAAAGTGTAGTTTGGATAGTAGTGTCACTATCTGTGCATTTTGTTTGATGGAAAATCATGTTCATTTGATAGTTTATGATGAAAAACATAATTTGTCACAACTGATGAGATCAATCACTTCTGCTTATTCCAGATATTTTAATGAAAAATATAAGCGAAAGGGACATTTGTTTGAAGGAAGGTTTTGCAATATTCCTATCGAAAACGAAGATTATCTTTTGACTGTGTTCCGCTATGTTTTGAATAATCCAAGTAAAGCAAAAATATGTACTGCTGCGGCTTATCCATGGAATAGTTATAGTAGGTATGGGAAACCGGAATCATTCGTCGACACATCAATGTTTGTTAAATTAATTGGCAGCAAAGATGATTATGAATCTTTTATTGCTTCAGAATATGAAGACTGTCCTGAACTTGAAGAACTTGGTTATGGTGATATTTGGGCACAATCAGTAATAAAGCAAGTATTAAATGGTGAAAGTGGAACGGTGCTTCAGTCATATAAAAGGGAATCTAGAGATTCCATTTTATGTCAATTGAAAAATAGAGGTTTAACAGATCATCAAATTGCACGTTTGACGGGTGTTCCGCTTGGTGTAATAGAACGAGTGCAGAGCGTATAGGGACTGGCACCGTCAGGTGCCTGTCCCGAGGTAAATGGACGGGACAGTCGCCTACGGCAACAGTCCCTGTAGACAAGTGAGGTGTTTCATGTCACAGGTATTTCCGGAAATTAAGAAGCGTTTCGGCTTTGGCGCGATGCGGCTGCCGATGAAAAACGGGAAAATCGACACGGATCAGGTCGATCAGATGGTCGATGTGTTTATCGAAAACGGATTCAATTATTTTGACACGGCCCACGGCTATCATGACGGTCTTTCGGAGCTGACACTGAAGCAGTGCCTGACCTCCCGCCATTCCCGGGATGAGTACCTGCTCACAAACAAGCTTTCTCAGGAGTATTTCATGACCGAAGCGGACATCCGTCCCTTTTTTGAAAGCCAGCTGGAAGCCTGTGGTGTCGACTATTTCGATTTCTATCTGATGCATGCGCAGGATCGCAATAATTATCCCCATTATCAAAATTGTCATGCCTATGAAATCGCTTCGGAACTGAAAAAAGAGGGGAAGATCCGGCACATGGGCATTTCCTTCCATGATACGGCAGAGACGCTGGACGGGATCCTGACCGATCATCCGGAAGTCGAAATCGTACAGATCCAGTTCAACTATCTGGACTATGATGACCATGCCATTCAGAGCGGAAAGTGCCTGGAAGTCTGTGAAAAACATGGCAAGCCGGTGATCGTGATGGAACCGGTCAAGGGCGGCAGTCTGGCCAATCTGCCGGATGAAGCGAAAAAGGTCTATGATGCGCTCGGTTCGATGAGTTATGCGTCCTATGCGATCCGCTATGTGGCGGGTTTTGACCAGGTCGCCATGATCCTTTCCGGCATGTCCAGCCTGGAACAGATGAAGGACAACATCTCCTACATGAAAGATTTTCAGCCGCTTTCGGAGGCTGAACAGGCGGCTGTGGAGAAAGTGAAGGGGATATTCAAGGATCTGAACCTGATTGCCTGTACCTCCTGCCATTACTGCATTGAGGAAAATCACTGCCCGATGGATATCCTGATCCCGGACATGTTCTCCTGCCTGAATGCGAAGAAGATGTTTGATGACTGGAACCAGAAAAATTATTACCGCCGGGTTCTGACGAAAGACAGCGGTAAAGCTTCTGACTGTATCGGGTGCGGTGGCTGTGAAAGCGTCTGCCCTCAGCACCTGCCTATCCGCGAGCTGCTGACGCAGGTCGCTCAGGCCTTTGAGTGAAATCAATCAAGAACGGAGCAAACGGAGACTGCTCTTGCGCTGTTGTTATGCCGGCACACAAGGGCTGTTTCCTGTGCTGCGTTGTTGGGTACTGAATTGTTAAAAATTGTCTACAATTCATTTTCTTCGTTGAAAAGGATCTGTATATAGTTTGTTTTTATGGGAAGAATGCGGATAACCTCTATAAACTCACCATTTATCCGATAAAAGGCTTTGTACGCTTTGAAGTTGACTGAGTAATAGCCTGTAAACAAATTTTGATAATAAAGCGGAATTCCGGAAAACGGAAACTGTTTCCTTTTGCCAATCGTATCCTGTAAGTCATTAATATATCGATCGGCAGTATCAAAATCTTTGGATGCTGCCCATACTCCCATCCAGACAGTGGCAAGATCTTTTCTTGCTTCCGGTGTATAGCGAAGTTCTTTTTTCATTGAACTTCATTTCTCATGTTACGCAAATAAGCGCGCATTTCTTCTTCAGAGACCCAGCCATTTTCTTCCGCAGAACGGATGCCGGCATTTAATTCACAAAAGAGCCGGATCATAGCTTCGGCTTTTTGAAAATTATCTTCATCTTCCATATCGCGGATGCTGTATGCTCCATGTCCGTTTCTTGTCAGGTATACGGGGGAGCCTTTTGTTACCTTTTCCAGAATGCTGCCATAATTTCTGAGATCTGATACAGGTGCAATCGTTGGCATAATGGTTTCCTCTCTTTCTTTTGTTGAATTTTACTTTATAATTTATGAAAAGACAAGAATATTTCGAAGAATATATCGTAACTTTTTTATAAAAATGGCATACAGATTTCTCCATATGCCATTGTTCTTGTCTGAATGAGGAAATATGAGATAAAAAGTAATGATCAATTTTCTGGTAGTGATCTTACTGCTTATCCATATTCTCCAGCGCTCTGTCCAGCAATGCTTTCAGCTGGATCAGATCTTCCTGCGGGAGGTCGATGCAGCCGCCCATCTCATAAGGAACGGAGAGCGCCTTTTCTTTCAGCGCCTCGCCCGCTTCCGTCAGGCTGACAAAGAGTTTTCGCTCGTTTTCCTTCATGCGGGCACGTGTGATCAGACCCTGTTTTTCCAGCCGCTTCAGCAGCGGAGCCAGTGTTCCGGAGTCCAGATGAACTTTTTGTCCGAGTTCACCCTCCGTCATGCCGCCGAATTCCCAGAATGTCATCATGACGATGTACTGCGTGTAGGTCAGATTGAGCTTTTCCAGCGGTTCGCGGCAGCGGCGGACGACCTCCTTGGCACAAGCGTAGAGCGGGAAACACAGCTGGTTTTCCAGCTTTAAAACGTCATAACGATCCATAAGAGGCTACTCCGTTTCCATTTTCAGCATGGCTTCCACCTGATCCCGCTTTTCATAAAGCACGCATCCGCCCACATGGTCATCATCCAAAAAATCACCCTCGCGTAGTGCCCGGAACAGGCGGGAGTGGATGGCATCCCGCAGGGAAGTATCCCGCACATTGATATCGGAAAAAGGCGAAAAGGGGCAGGGCTCCGCGCCGCCATGGGAGTTGATATGGAAGAAACCGCGCCCGGCAGCCATACAGCCGCCATCCGCGCGTTCGTCGCCGGGAAAGGCCAACAGAATCATATCGGGATAAACCTGACGCAAGCGGATCATTGCCTCCCTGAGGTAAGCCCTTTCCGTATCGCCCGGAGCCAGGTGTGCCGCATCGTCCGTCACCGGGACAAACTCGATGAAGAACACCAGCTTACAGCCGCGGGAGGCCAGCGTCTGAATAAATTCCGGAGAGGTCACTTCACGGATGTTTTCCGTTGTCACCGTGATGGACGCGCCGAATAGCAGGTTTTTTTCATGGAACGCGTCCATGTTGGCAACCAGCTTTTCATAAACGCCCGCACCCCTGCGCACATCGGTGGTTTCCTTCCCACCTTCGATGCTCATTACCGGGATCAGGTTGCGGGATTTGTCAAACAGTTTCAGATAGCTGTCATTCAAGTAGGTCCCGTTGGTGAAAATCGGGAACAGGATGTTCTGCATTTTTCCCGCGTTCTCGATCACTTTCCAGCGCAGCATTGGTTCACCGCCGGCCAGCATGATAAAGCTGACGCCCAGCTCTTCCGCCTGACGGAAAATATCGAGCCACTCTTCGCTGCTGAGCTGTTTGACCGGCTTACTGTCGACCGTGGCTTTGTTGAAGCGCGAATAGCAGCCCGCGCAGTGCAGGTTGCAGCTGGAGGTGATGGAGGCGATCAGAAACGAAGGGATGTTTTCTCCGTTTTCCGCCAGTTTCTGCCGTGTTTTGGTTGCCTTGCAGGAAGCCGCGGCAAATTTCATCATGAAGGCGCTCTCCCGGGGATCCTTCATGGTTGCCTTCAGCGTGTCGGAAACGATCCTCTCCACACCTCTGGCAATGTGATCCTGTAAATTAAATGCTTCTGTCATAGTTTTTGATTGTCGGTTGCCGGTGGTCAGTTGCCTGTTTCCGGTTGTTAGTCGAGAACTCCGTACTCCATACTGATCGCTGACCACCAGCCACCGATCACTTAGAAAGTTACTGTTTCCGGCGCTTCTGTGAAAGAACTGAAGGTGGCGGTGGCGTTTTTGAAATAAAGCACCTGGGTGTTGTCATCATCGGCGCTGTACATTGCCTTCAGGCTGGGCATTTTCTCCAGCATCGCCACTTTCACATCCCGGCTGTCGTCATTGACCAGCTCACCGGCTACACGCAGCCATTTGCCGCCGTGAAATGCGCAGATTTCCGCTTTCGGGTTGGCAGCGAGCTGTTTGGAGACATCCTTGACTTTGCCGGTCTGGATGTAAAGCTTTCCGTCATAAAGCAGCGCTGTGCCGAACGGTCTCACACGCGGCTGGTCACCTTCAACGGTAGCGAGATAGTAAGTCTGGGCTTCATCCAGAAAATTGTAAACTTTTTCAATGTTTTCCATAATATAATAACTCCTTTTCGGGAACGGTTATCCTGCGGCTGCAGAGCCGGCACAGGAGAACCGTCCCTATGTGGCATATGATTCTCATTTACCCGCACTCAGGCACTTTTCAGCCCACATGGAGTTACCCATGACGCCGGCGTTGTCACCGAGTTCTCCCAGCAGAATGGTGATGCCCTTCAGCGGGGTGACATGTACGCGTTCATAAACCACCTGACGGATGGGTGTCAGCAGCAGCTCACCGGCCGCAGCTACACCGCCGGTGATGATCACCCGCTCCGGTTCAAGAGCCATGATCATGTTGGATACAGCGATCCCGAGATAATAACCGGCCTGGTTATAAATATCAATGGCGATCTGGTCACCCTTCTGGGCCGCTTCGGCGACCGTCCGGGCTTCCAGTTTGTTCAAGTCATATTCGCACAACTCACCGAGGATGGTCGTACCGCCATGAGCGACCGCCTTCATGGCAGCCGAGCGGATCGCCGGACCGGAGGCATAGGTCTCCAGACAGCCGCGTCCGCCGCAATTGCAGCGATTTCCATGGGGTTCCACCACCTGATGTCCCAGTTCCCCGGCAACGCCCGTTTTTCCCAGCACAAGATTGCCGTCGATCACAATGCCGCCGCCGATCCCGGTCCCCAGGGCAAAACAGACTGCGGAGGAACAGCCACGTGCCGCACCGAATTTCAATTCACCCCAGGTGATGGCATTCACATCATTCAGCAAAAAGGTGGGCAGCCCGGTCTTGTCTTTGATCATGTCCGCCACCGGTACATTCACCCAGTGATCCGGCAGGTTTGTCATAAAAACGGAAACACCGGTCCGGGAGTCGATCGCCCCGGGCAGGCCAATGCCCGCGCCCAGGATCTCCGTGGGATCGATACCGGAATCCGTGATCATGGATTTGAAGAATTCAGCGATGCGGTCGATCACCGCATCATGTCCCTTGTGAGCCATTGTCGGGATGGAGCGAACTCCGTAAACAATGCCTTTTTCCGAATCGACAATGGCGCCCTTGATGTTGGTTCCGCCAAGATCACAACCGATGTATTTTCCCATCTTGCACTCCCTTTTTAGCCAGAAACCGGCAACTATTTTCTGAGCATATCGCTCATGACAGCGATATCCTTCATTAATTTTACATCATGTACGCGGATCACATCGCATCCGTTTAAAATTGCATAACAAACTGCCGCAGCCGTTCCCGCGGCCCGTTCCTCTACCTTGCGTCCCAGGTATTTACCCAGGAAGGACTTCCGGCTGGGACCCAGCAGGACCGGGAAACCCAGCAGAGAGATCTGTTTGATCTGCCGGACGATCTCCAGGTCACAGGAAGCAGAACTGCCAAAGCCAAGACCCGGATCCAAAACGATATTACCCGGTTTGATCCCGAACTTCTGTACCCGGCTGACCCGGTCCAGCAGTTGGGAGCGAACCCGTTCCAGGATCTTTTCCGGGGTCAGGTTTTCTTCCGCTGTCTTCCGCAGCGCTTCGGTCCGCATCAACACAGTCACCTTGCCGCTCTCCGCGCAAAGCCTGTCCAGTTCCTCATTCTCTGAACCGCCGGTGTTGTTGATCCAGTCTACCCCACAATCCAGAGCAGCCCGAACCACAGCGGTTTTCCGGCTGTCCACGGAAAGCAAAGCCTTTGGGAAACGCCGCCGGACTTCCTTCAGCACCGGCGTCAGCCGCATGATCTCCATTTCGGGAGAAACCTCTTCAAAACCGGGACGGGTGCTCTCCGCACCGATATCAAGGATATCCGCCCCGTTTTCCAGAAACGCCGCACACTGCCGCAGGGCAGAGCTGATCACATTCTGCCCGTTCAGCAGTCCATCCCCCGAAAAACTGTCCGGTGTCAGGTTGATAATGCCCATGGTGTAGCTCCGCAGACCCCAATGGATCACGGGGCTTTCCAAATCCAGCGTCTCCTCCAGTTTTTCAACACTTTCCGCTGAGCAGTTTTGCAGCAGCTCAAACCAGGTCTTCTTCGTGACCGGATCCTGCTCCATCGGGATCAGGTCACAGAGCGGCTGAAGCACAAAACGCCGTTCCCGCATCATCGCATGGGGGATCGTCAGATCCTGAGACTGATATACGCAATCATTATAGAGCAGAATATCCAGGTCAATGACCCGCGGTCCATAGCGCAGTGTCTTCACCCGCCCGATACGGGTTTCGATCTCCTTGAAATACTTCAGCAGACTCTCCGGATCCAGTTCGGTTTCCGCTTCCCAGACAAGGTTATAAAAGGACGGCTGCGGTTTGTAGCCCCAGGGTTCTGTCAGATAGAGCTCGGATGTGCGCAGGATCCTCACCGCAGGAGTCAGCAGCTGTGCAGCCATGCGCAGATATTCCGGACGGTTCCCCTGGTTGCTTCCCGCACTGATATAAATAAGCGCCATAAAACCTCAATAATACGAATTCATTTACACCGGTTCACGAAAGCCCGGAAGAGCTTCATGTGCTCATCGTACTGCTGCAGGCACTCCGGATGCCACTGTACGCCCAGGACAAAAGGATGGTCCGGGTTTTCGATCCCTTCGATGATCCCGTCTTCGCTATACGCATTAACCTTCATGCCATCACCCGGAACAGAAACCGCCTGATGATGGAAGCTGTTGACCTTGACGCTGTCCTTCCCGATGATGTCGTGCAGCAGCGTGCCGCGTTGGATATTCACCTCATGGACCAAAAAATCACGGGGTACAGCGGTGGTCTGCGCATGAACAAAACGAACCGTCGGGACCTGGTCCGGAATGTCGCTGTAAAGCTTCCCGCCCGCGGCAACGTTCATGATCTGAACCCCGCGGCAGATTCCAAACACCGGCCAATCAGTTTCAAGAGCCAGCCGAAAAAGCCGGGATTCGATTTCATCCCGAATCGGCCAGACACATCCGACACTGGGATGTTCCTTCCCGCCGTATCGTTTGGTCTCCACATCTCCGCCACCGGACAAAAGAAGGCCGTCACAGCTTTCCCGGATCACATCCAGCTCTTCCATCGGGAAATCCAGCGGGATCAAAAACGGCAGTCCGCCGGCTTTAATAACAGAAGTGACATATGTTGTTCCCAGTGAATCCGGCAAGACACGGTTCGGACCGGGGTCTTCTCCGCGGTGGCAGACAATGGCAATTTTCGGTTTTTTCTGCGTCATATTCCTTAATCGACCCTATTTATAAAGTTTATGTTTCCTATTGTATCACAACGCGCCATGATTCAATAATTCCGACAAAATGTCCGTTGATATGATCCGAAACAGACTAAAATTGAATTACAATAGTAGCATAGAAATTATTAATTCCATTTTTGCAGCGAACCGATGAGGTTTATGTGCCATAAGGAGGCCAAATGCTGAATGAATTTGAAACATTGATCAGACGATCCGACATGATCACTTGTCTGCTGTGCCATGACGCACCCTGTTCCAAAGCCTGCCCGTTTGCAGTGGATCCTGCAAAAAGGTTACGCAGCATCTGGTTCGAAAATGAAAAAGGCGCTGCCGGAGGCTTCCCCGAACCCTTCCCCTGCGCCTGGTGCCTGTTTCCCTGTGAAAGCGCCTGTGTGAAACCTGGGCAGGTCCCGATCAAAGAACTGATGACTAAACTGCATGGAGAAGTACTTTCCGGGTCGGAACTTGTGGAAGTAAAAGACGAAGAACTGCTGAAAACGGACATCTGCGGCATCCCGCTGGAAAATCCTTTTCTCCTTTCCTCTTCCGTGGTTGCCAGCACCTATGACATGTGTGCCCGGGCATTTGAAGCAGGCTGGGCCGGTGCGGCATTCAAGACCATCTGTAATTTTGAGATCCATGAGGCATCTCCCCGTTTTTCCGCCATCACCGGCAGTGACGGCTCCATCATCGGTTTCAAAAACATTGAGCAGCTCTCCGATCACAGTGTCGCCGAAAACATGGCTATTTTCAAACGCCTCAAACAAAATTATCCGACCAAATTTATTCTTGCCTCCATCATGGGGCAAAATGAACAGGAATGGGCAGACCTTGCCAAAATGTGTCAGGACAACGGCGCCGATGCCATTGAACTGAACTTCTCCTGCCCGAACATGGCCGAAGGCGGACTGGGTTCTGACATCGGTCAGATCCCGGAACTGGTGGAGCAGCTGACCGCAGCAGCAAAGAAATCCTGCAGCATCCCGGTCCTTGCCAAGCTGACACCGAATGTAGCCTCCATGACTCCGGCAGCTGAAGCCGCCAGACGTGGCGGGGCGGACGGGATCGCCGCCATCAACACCATCAAGAGCATCACCGGCATCAATCCCCACACCTATATCTCCGCTCCCGCGGTACACGGCATGAGCGCTGTCGGCGGGTACAGCGGCAATGCGGTCAAACCAATCGCGCTTCGTTTCATTTCGGAATTGGCATCAGATCCGGAACTGCAGGGGATGCACCTCAGCGGAATGGGCGGCATCGAGACCTGGAAGGATGCGCTGGACTTCATTCTGCTTGGCTGTTCCTCCCTTCAGGTGACCACCGCCGTAATGCAGTACGGCTACCGCATTATTGAGGATCTCAAGGCCGGGCTGAACCGATACCTGACTGAAAAAGGCTTTAACAGCATGAAAGACGCTGTCGGACTGGGCGTGGAAAATGTCAATGCCTCGACAGACGTGTTGGAACGAGATACGGTGATCTTCCCGAAGTTCAATCTTGAAAAGTGCAACGGCTGCGGACGCTGTGTGCTCTCCTGCATGGACGGCGGACATCAGGCGATCGAATTTGACGAACTCCGCAACCCGAAATTGAATGGCAAAAAATGCGTCGGCTGCCATCTCTGTGTACTTGTCTGCCCGCAGAAAGCCATCTCTTCCAGCCGGAAACGCATCAACCGAGGCTGGATCAACCAAAACGCAGAAGAATAAGTGCAAATGGGAAGCGAAGAAAAGCGATCCAATGCAGCAGTGATTGCGGAAAAAATCCTGCGAGCTGTCAATGACGGTCATCTGTCATCCATTGAAGGCAGTGAGGAATATTTAATGAAGCGTGCCGCAGTGGAGGATGAGCCGCTGCCATTGATCAAGCCTCTGCTCAATCGGGAAAATGGGACAGTCAGTGACTTCCACGGGATGCAGCTGCTGTGCTTCGGTAACAAAGAGGAGAACTCTTACACGATACTTTATCTGCACGGCGGAGGTTATGCTGAGGAGATACTGCCTTTCCACCTGAATTTTACAAGTAAACTTGCGGAGCGAATCGGCGCTCTTGTTTTTGTCCCGATCTATCCGCTGGCGCCGAACCACACCTGGGAAGAGACCTATGCCCTGTTGACAGCGCTTTATAAACAGATGCTTGCCGAAAAAAAGAACGAGATCACCTTCATGGGTGACTCTGCCGGAGGCGGGCTGGCCATCGCTTTCTGTCAGTACCTCAAAACCATTTCTCTGCCCCAGCCGGATCATCTGATCGGTCTCTCTCCCTGGGTGGACGTCTGTATGGAAGACAGTGATTACGAGCCCTACCGTCCACTGGATCCCATGCTGGATGTGACAGGGCTGCAGACCTTTGGAAAAGCCTGGGCCGGAGATCTGGACCTTCGTGATCCGAAGGTCAGTCCGGCCTTCGGGGACAATCACGGTCTTCCCAAAACCCTGCTTTTCACCGGGACACGTGAGATTCTTTATCCGGATATCTGTAAATTTTATGAGAAAATGCGGTCTGACGAAGTGAATGTGGAACTGATTACCGGGAAAGGAATGAATCATGTTTATCCGCTTTTCGGTCTTCAGGAATCCAAAGAAGCCATCGCCCGTATCGATTTTGAAATCACCGGGAAGGAAAGCACAGGAGCGGAAAGATCAAAACATTTCCCCTCTCTGACACCGCCCGATTTTCTCTCGCAGCATAAAGAGATCCTGATATCATAAGCAGAGTCAAACGAATTAAATATCAGTGCCGGGAGGTAATTCCCGGCACCTGTTTTTCTAATAAGCAGATGGCAGCGGAGCTGGTTCACTCGGCTCCGGCCGTGAAAGACGCGTGCGCTTTTTGCTCATCTTCAACTCACCGTTTTTGTCCAGTGAGAAGACAATGGTGTCGCCATCGTGGAACTTGTGCGCCAGAAGCGCTTCGGAAAGCGGATTTTCCACCTTCTCCTGGATCACACGGCGCAGCGGACGGGCGCCCATCTCCGGATCAAACCCTTCCCGGGTCAGCTTTTCCAGAGCGGTTTCCGAAAGCTGCAGTTTGATGTTCTGGTCAGCAAGCAGTGCACCGACTTTATTGAATTCCAACTCGGTGATGCGCTGCATATCGTCCATGTTGAGTGCACGGAAAACAACCACGTTATCCAGACGGTTGATGAATTCCGGCCGGAAGGCTTTCTTGAGCCGGTCCATCAGCTTCTTGCGCATATCCTCATAACCGGCCTTTTCGGCGTTTTCATCCGTCCCGATCAGGTCAAACCCAAAGCTGCCCTGTTTACGGATCACCTCTGCCCCGATGTTGGAGGTCATCACGATGATCGCGTTGCGGAAGTCGACCTTTTTCCCGCGCGAATCGGTCAGGTGACCTTCTTCCATGATCTGCAGCAGCATGTTGTGTATCTCCGGGTTCGCCTTGTCGATCTCATCAAAAACAACGATAGAATATGGCTTGCGGCGAATTGCTTCTGTCAGCTGTCCGGCGTCATCATAACCGATATATCCCGGAGGGGCGCCGGTGAGACGGGAAGCTGTGTGCCGTTCCATGAATTCTGACATATCAAACTGCAGCAGGGAATCTTCACTGCCGAAAAGGAATTTTGCCAGAGATTTTGTCAGTTCGGTCTTTCCGACACCGGTCGGACCAAGGAAAAGGAACGAACCGATGGGGCGGCGCGGATCCTTCAGTCCGGAGCGGGAACGGCGGATCGCCTGAGAGATGGAGACAATAGCCTCATCCTGCCCGATAATGCTCTTGCGCAGTTCATCTTCCATCGAAAGCAGACGCTGGGTCTCGTTGGTGCTCATCTGTCCGGCGGGAATGCCGGTCCACATGGAAACAACTTCCGCCACATCTTCGACCGTGACCCGGGGACTATTCATGCGGTCCCAATTCTTGTTGAGGGTGTCGATTTGCTGCCGCAGGGCATTTTCGCGGTTCTGCAGCTGGTTCAATTTTGTTTTGTCGTTCTGTTCCGAAGCCAGCATCTGTTCCTTCCAGACGGAACGCAGCTGCTTGATCATTTCATTGGATTCCATCGCCCGCGGACTCTTGTACATGCGGACTCGGGAAGCGGCTTCATCGATCAGGTCGATTGCCTTGTCCGGCAGGAAACGCTCGGAAATATAGCGTTTGGAGAGATCGGCTGCGGCTTCCAATGCGTCGTCCGTGATGACCAGCTGGTGATGGTCTTCATATTTCGGACGAATGCCGCGCAGGATCTCAACCGTTTCCTCAACAGAAGGTTCCCCAACAGAAACCGACTGGAAACGCCGCTCCAGCGCCGGGTCTTTTTCAATGTTGCGGCGGTATTCATCCGTTGTCGTAGCGCCGATAACCTGGATCTCACCACGGGAAAGAGCCGGCTTGAGGATGTTTGCGGCATCCACGGCAGAACCGCCTGAGCCCGCTCCAACCAGCATATGGATCTCATCGATGAAGAGGATCGCCTGCGTGTTTTTCAGTTCGTCAATGACCCGTTTGAGCCGCTCTTCGAACTGTCCTCGGTACATGGTACCGGCAACCAGGGAGCCCACATCTAATTGCAGGACACGCTTGTTCAGCAGCTGTGCCGGCACATTGCCGTCAACAACTGCCTGAGCCAGACCTTCCACGATGGCCGTCTTCCCGACACCCGGTTCCCCGATGAGGGCCGGGTTATTCTTTGTGCGGCGGGCAAGGATCTGGATCACGCGTTCGATCTCATTTTTCCGTCCGATGACCGGATCCAGCTTCCCGGCTGCCGCTTTGGCAGTCAGGTCGGTCGCCAGCTGGTCCATCAGCGGCGATTCCTTTTTCTTCAGCCCCTGCTGACGACGCCCGGCAGCCACTTCGGCAAATTCCGGCGGAGGGGGAGCCTGCTGTTCCTGCTGCACACTGTTGGAGGTTCCGTTTTCCATGGTGCTGCGCAGTTCTTCCCGGATGCGATCTTCGTTCAGACCCATCCGTGCCAGAATGCGGTTTGCCCTTGCATCCGGTGTTTCGATCAGGCTCAGAAGAAGGTGTTCGGTACTGACATAATTTTCTTTCGATTGTGTTGCCCGCAGCACAGCGCGCCGCAGCACATCCTGCACACCCGCGGAAAGCACTTCCTGCGGACGGGAAATTTCAAGGGGCGCTTCTTCCGGCTCCATAGAAGCATTGATCTCACGGACCCGGTCAGCAGTTACGTTCAGATTTTCAAGCACTTTCCCGGCGGTCGAGCCCTGCACCTGGATCAAACCGAGCAGCAGATGTTCGGTACCGATCTGAAGTGTATGACTCATGGCAGCTTCTTTGTGCGCTAAGCTCAAAACGCGCCGTGCTCTTTGTGTAAATTGATCAATTCCAGCCATTTTCTTTCGTATTCTTCCTTCACAAACATTTTACCAGAACTATCGGCTATTTTCCAAATAATAATACGGCAGGAGAATAAGAATTTTATTAACATGAACCTGATACAATTATTAAGAGACATCTAAAAACTCCCGAGCGGGGGTATGGGGGCTGCATAGCCCCCGAAAACCATGGCGCGGGGAAGTTATTTCCCGAGTAAAAAACAATTAGAATCCCGCGCCATAAATAATAAACTGTGAATGAGGACATAATTTTATAGCTTTTTAGAGGTGCCCATTATTAATATGGAGTTATTAAGGAAGAAAATGAAAAACATCCGGATCATATTTCTTATGCTGGCAGTTTTGTTCTGCCGGGCAAACGTACAGGCACAGGAAAATTTCAGTCTCGGGAGTTCCGCCGGACTTTATGATCCGGAGGCTGGTACCGTGATCCTGAACAGCGGGTATAAAATGCCGGTCATCGGGATCCATTGCATCTCTTCGTCAGTTGCTGAGACTGAAGAGCTGGTTTATACAGCCCTTCAGGAAGGCTTCCGCATGATCCGCGTCGGAACCGGCATGGTCAATGAAGAAGGCGCCTGGAAAGGGATCAAAAAAGCGCTGGAAGAAAAGCTGATCACCCGGGAAGAGATTTTTATCACCGCCGAACTGAACGCAGCGGAAATTGAAAACCCTGACAATGCGATCCGGAACCTTTTGACACGCCTGGAACTGAATTATATTGACCTGATACTCCTTCGTCAAAGTCAATATGACAGGGATGCTGCCCTCTGGGCAGCCATGGAAAAGGCAAACAAAGCCGGAACGATCCATTCCCTCGGGCTTGCCGGTTTTTCGGAAACGATGAACCTGGATCTGTTCCTGAACAATGGCGCCCAAACCATGCCCGCTGCGGTACAGCTTTCCGTTTACCCTTATGAACAGCGTCAGGATATGCGTGAACAGCTGAGCGCTTACGGAGCAGTCATGATAACGGACGATCCTTTAGGCGGGAACGGTGAGGAACAGGTCCTTTTCGCAGACCCGGCAGTCAGTGTAGCGGCTACCTGGCATCAGAAAACGTCCGCCCAGGTCATCCTGCGATGGCAGCTGCAGTCCGGCAATGTCATCATGCTTACACCCGAACATATATCTGAGATCTCAGAATATGCTGATATTTTTGATTTTTCGCTTGAGGCTGATGAAATGCAGCAGATCAATGCGCTGGACCGTCAGCAGCGCCTGACCGAATTTGAATCCGTACCGGTCGCCCCGGTCGAAGAATGGTTTAAATAATCAGAAACAAAAAATTCGTGGGTAAACCCCACGAATTTTTTGTTTCTGATTTATATGCTACGCTCCGCTGCCGAGGTAAGCGGCTTTGATGCCGGGATCATTGAGCAGCTTATGCCCGGTTCCCTGCATTCCCAGCATACCGGTCTCCAGAACGAAAGCGTAATCCGCGATACGCAGGGCTGCATTGGCGTTCTGTTCCACCAGCAGGATCGTGATCCCCTCATCATGAAGGGTCTGAATGATCTCGAAAATGCTCTTGATCACCAGCGGGGCAAGGCCCAGGGAAGGCTCATCCATCATGAGGATCTTTGGGCGCATCATGAGTGCGCGTCCGACAGCCAGCATTTGCTGCTCACCACCGGAAAGGGTTCCCGCCAGCTGCCAGGAACGTTCCTTGAGCCGCGGAAAGAGCTGGTAGACATGCTCCACATCAGCAGTGATGTCATCCTTGCGCAGATAAGCGCCGATACGCAGGTTCTCGTAAGTGGTGAGGTTCGGGAAAACACGGCGGCCTTCCGGGACCATACAAATGCCCTGGGAGACGATCTGCTGCGGCTGCTGACCGGCGATCACGTTCCCGTCATAAGTGATCGTTCCGGACTTCACCGGCACCAGCCCGGAAATAGCCCGCAGGGTGGTGGATTTTCCTGCGCCGTTCGCGCCGATCAGGGTTACGATCTGTCCTTTTTCCACATCAAAGGAGATGCCTTTCAGCGCCTCAATGCCGCCATAATTCACTCTGAGATCTCTGACTCTCAACAGACTCATAGTTCATCCCCTCCTCCCAGATAGGCATCGATAACAGCCTGATTGTTCTGGATCTCTTCCGGAGTTCCTTCAGCGATCTGCTTCCCGAACTCGATGACGTAGATCCGGTCGGAAATTTTCATGACCAGATTCATGTGATGCTCAATGATGAAAACCGTCAGGTCAAACTCACTGCGGATGCGGCGGATAAACTCACCCAATTCGTCCGTTTCCTGCGGGTTCATCCCGGCAGCCGGTTCATCCAACAGCAGGAGCTTCGGTCTGGTGGCCAGTGCACGGACGATCTCCAGCAGACGCTGCTTCCCGTAAGGCAGGGAAACAGCCATTTCATCCCGCAGGTCATAGAGATCGACCTTCTTCAGCAGGGCGTCCGTGTCTTCCCGCATACGCTTCTCTTCAGCCTTGTTCAGGCGGAATGTCGCGGAAAACAGACCGGCGGTCCGGCGCAGGTGATGCGCGGTCAGAACATTTTCAAAGACCGTCATCGAAGAAAACAGTCGGATGTTCTGGAAAGTACGGGCAATTCCCCGCAGTGTGACTTCATCCGGACGCAGGCCGGTGATGTTTTCATCCAGCAGCGTGATGCGTCCTGCGGTCGGCTGATAAACGCCGGTCACCGCGTTGAAAGCCGTGGTCTTCCCGGCGCCGTTCGGACCGATCAGCGCGACGATCTCACCTTTATTGATCTCCATGCTGAAGTTGTCAACGGCAACGACACCGCCGAACTGCATGGTCAGGTTTTCAATTTGCAAAACAGTGTCTTTCATTTTGCGCTCCCTCCTTCAGTGGTTTTCTTCCTCCGGAACAGGTCAGGCAGCTCTTTGGTGCCCATGATGCCCTGCCTGAAAAACAGCACGACGATCATGATGATAAAGGAGAAGACCACAAGACGGAAACCGTTGCGCATAAGCGGCAGTTCATGCCCGCCAATATATTGCTTCTGATCCAGGAAGCGCAGCCACCACTCGGAAGCCGCCACAAACAGGAAGGAAGCCAGGACACTGCCGGTCACCGAGCCGAGACCTCCGATGACAACAATGAGCAAGATCTCATAAGTCATGGCAGTGGTAAAGCTCTTTGCCTGAACGGTGGTCTGGTACATCGCCAGCATAGCGCCGCCGACACCGGCAAAGAAAGAGGATACACAAAATGCCATCTGTTTATGGCTCGCCAGATGGATACCCATGGCTTCCGCGGCAATTTCATCATCCTTGATGGCCCGCATCGCCCGGCCGTAGGTCGAGTTGATGAGCAGCAGGATAATGGCAATACAGATTCCGGAGATGATCATCGGCACCAGGGTTGAAAGGTAAACCACGACCTCTCCGTTGGCATTGCGGATGTTGAAATCGTTGAAAGTCGGGAACAGCCGCAGCATGTTGGAACCGTTTGTGATCGGCCCCAGCTTATCCCACTGGAAGAAGGTGCGGATGATCTCGGCAAAGCCCAGCGTTGCAATAGCCAGATAGTCACTCTTGAGCCGCAGTACCGGAAGACCGATGAGAAAAGCAAACAGAGCAGCGACCAGGCCGCCAAGGATCATCGCCAGGAAAAAGGGCATCGTGAATTGGATCAAACCGCCGTTATAGTACTGGTAAACGATCGGGCGCTGGTCCACCGGAATCGTGAAGATCGAAAAGACATAGGCGCCGATCAGCATGAACCCGGCTTGACCCAGCGAGAAAATGCCGGTAAACCCGTTCAGCAGGTTCATGGAAACGGCTACCAATGCATAGGTCGCGCCTTTTTTGAGAACGGTGAAGATCATCGAGGTAGGCGCCATGGTCTGCTCCATCACAAACACGCCGGCATATACCGCGATGATGATCAGGACAGTGATGAGGTGAGGAAGATCAAGTTTCTTTTTCATGGGATCCACCTCATACCTTATCAATAGATTTTTCACCGAACAACCCGGTCGGTTTGACTGCCAGGATGATGATGAGCAGCGCAAAAGTGAAGGCATCGGAAAAGATCGCCAGCCCCATCGGACCGGAGGTCAGCCCGGCTTTGAAGAGGATGATGTCCAGCCCTTTGATGATGTTCTCGGCAATACCGATGATGAATGCGCCGATCACCGCACCGGGGACCGATCCAATACCGCCGAAAACTGCGGCCACAAATGCCTTCAGACCCGGCATGGCGCCGGAGGTCTGGATGACCGTTGTATAGTTGGTGAAATAAAGAACCGAGCCGACGCCCGCCAGGAACGACCCGATGACAAAGGTCACGGAGATGACACCGTTGATGTTGATGCCCATCAGCTGGCTGGTCTCAAAATCCTTCGACACCGCGCGCATGGCCATACCGACTTTGGTATGGTTGATCAGCAGCACCAGCGCGACAACCAGCAGAATGGTCAGGATCGGCGTAACGACCGTGACGACCTTGGTGGTGGCGCTGCCGATCTTGATGGAATCCGAGATCCAGGGAATCTTCGGATAGATCTGGTTCAGACCGCCGGTGATATAAAGCACCAGGTTCTGCAGGGTATAGCTGACACCGATGGCGGAGATCATGATGCTCATACGCGGAGCGGTTCGCAGTGGTTTGTAAGCGACACGTTCGATGGCAAATCCGATGATCGACGTGGCAACCAGGTCGAGAATGATGCACAGCCACAGCGGCAAACCGCTGGCGGCCATATAAACCATCACGATACCGGCGACCATGAACACATCACCATGGGCAAAGTTGATCAGACGCAGAATGCCGTAAACCAGCGTATAGCCGATCGCAATCAGCGCATACTGCCCGCCCACAGAAATGCCGGACAAAAGGTAGGGAAAGACTGTATTCCACATGTGGAGACACTCCCTTCAAATATTAATGTGGTCAGTGATCAGTGATCGGTGGTCAGTGATGTAAGATCTCCACACCGTTTTGATTTTTCCGAACAGCTGCACTGACGCTGATTTTGAACCAATGGCATGTGTTTTCATTGATTCAAATTCTTAAAACGGCGGAGTATCGATACGACAACTCCGCCGTTTGAGTCAAAAAATTGTTTTGTTAGAGATTAGAACCGTTAAATCTGGTTGATCCGATACGGAAGAACCAATTTCTCATTCCTAATTTCTCATTTCTAATTATTAGTCAACTGTTTGTTCAGTGACGAAGGTCCAGTCACCGGAAGCGTTGTCCACCTGCTTTACAAAAGCGGAGGTGCGGATGGCATCACCGACTTCGTCGAAAGCGATAGAGCCGGAAACACCGGTCAGAGTGACACCCGGAAGGGCAGCCTTGACATCCTTGGAGTCAGCAGAGCCGGCAGCCTTCAGCGCTTCAAGGGCAGTGTAGTAGGTGTCATAGCCCATGACAGAGACCGCAGCGATCATGTCGTTGCCGCCATTGTTGGTCAGGTATTCGCTGTTGGAGTTCAGCCAGGCTTTGAAGCCGTTGTCGAATTCCGGGTTCGCGCCTTCCTGGTAGAAGGTGGTGATGGTCACGTTGACGTCAGTGCCCTTCGCGGCGTTGGCAACAACGTTGCTGTCGAGCGTGTCACCGCCGAGGATCGGGAAGGTCACGCCCTGGCTGGAGGCCTGCTGCACGATCTGGGTGGAGTAGGCGATGGAAACCGGGCAGAAGAAGACTTCAGCGCTGTACATCTGAGCATTGGTCAGGTAAGAGGTGAAGTCAGAGGTACCGGTCGGGAAGGAGTCCGCGATCACAGTGCCGCCAAGCGCTTCGAAAGCCTGTTTGAAGTAGGTCGCCAAACCCTGGTCATAGTCGTTGCCAAGTTCAGCAAGGCTGTAGGCAGTGCGGGCGCCCAGTTCCTTGAAGGCGTAGTTGGCAAGGACAGTACCCTGGAAAGGATCCAGGAAGCAGATGCGGAAGTAGTGGTCGTTACCGGCAGTGACCTGCGGGTTGGTGCAGGAAGCGCCGATGGCGGGGATGTTGGCGTCGGCAAAGTACTGGGACCCGGCAATGGATACGCCCGAACCGTAGGAACCGAGAACAACAGAAACACCGCTGGAGACCAGCTGCTGAGCTGCAGACGGGGCTTTGTCGGTGGAAGAACCGTTGTCGGCATAGACCAGTTCGACTTTGTAGGTCTCACCGCCGATTTCAACGGTCGGGGTCTCAAAATTCGCGTACTGCATACCAAGCATTTCCTGCTTGCCGCCTGCGCCGCTGTCACCGGAAGCCGGTTCGAAAACGCCGATCTTCACCACATTCTCAGCCATAACTACGGAAGAGAAGAGCATTGATACACAAAGTACTGCTGTAAGAAGCACAAAGAACTTTTTCATGGATAATTCCTCCTTGAATTCAAAACTGTTTTTGCATTATATCACTACATCATGAAATCACAATGAAATCCAATAAAAATTGTTTATGGTGTGCATCTCATTTTCCATCGATTTTAGTTACAACCTGCTCAGGATAGCGGAGAGGACATCTGTATGGATCTCGTCCGGAGTGCGGTCGGCGTTAATTACCACGAAGCGCTCCGGCTCGGCAGCAGCCATGGTGAGATAGCCGCTGCGGACCCGTTCATGGAATTGCAGCGCATAATCGTCCATGCGATTCCATTCTTCATGGTTGCTGATGCGCCTGCGCAGACCGGCTTCCGCAGAGATATCAAACAGCAGCGTCAGATCCGGTTTCAACCCGCCGGTAGCAAAATCCAACAAATGAGTGAGCATCGTCCGGTCAAGACCGTGTCCGTAACCCTGATAGGCCATGGTGGAATCCGCATAACGATCGCAGAGGATGATCTTCCCCGCAGCAAGAGAGGGACGGATCAGTTCCTCCACCAGCTGGGCACGGGAGGCACAGAACAGCAGGATCTCCGCACGAGGATGCATGGACTTGTTTTTCATGTTCATGATGACGGAACGGATCTGGTCACCGATGTCGGTGCCTCCCGGTTCCCGGGTGCGGACAATATCGAGTCCCTTTGCTTCCAGGGCCGGGACCAGTTTGTTCAGCTGTGTGGTTTTTCCGGAACCATCCGGACCTTCGAAAGTAATGAACATAGCACCTCTTATTTTTTAGCGCACATGGGGACGGTTCTTGCGTGTCGGCTTCAAGATAGCGAAGCTCCTGCTCCGCATTTAGACCAGGCGACGCCTGTACCGCTCGGAGCAGGCTAATAACCGTCCCCGCTATGCTTTATCTAATTCCGATAGATCCGCAGTCTTCTTCTGGGTTCTTTTCCAAAGGACTGGCAGACCAGTCCGGCTTCGTTGATCATTTCCTTCTGGATGCGGCGAATGGCATGATCAGCCGGGGAAAGATCCACCCAGGCTGCCTCACCGCTCAGGACGGAACGGATAGCGGAGATCGTTTCATCCTCCACATCCTCCCAGTTGACCGCCTGCTCCTGCACCTCGATCTTGAGCATATTGGCAAGCGTATATTCGATCTGTGTGGTCGTGTTGGAACGCAGCACATAAATCGGGATGCCGCGTTCTTCCGCCTCGACGATGATCTGCTGCCGTTCCCGGTAATAAGGGCGAAGCGTCATCAGCATATCCGCCTCTTCCAGATTATTGACCACGATCACCGGCACATCCAGCCGCTCGGCGGCTTCATTCAGCCGGTTGCGGGCTACACCATAACAATAGACCCGGATCGTTTCACGATGAGATGCGGGATCCTTTTTCTTCTCTGAAGGGAAACCTTGCTTCAGTTCACCCGAAGCGGGTTTACTTTTGCCGCTGATCTCAATGATATTGGCCTGAGAACGGGAAAGCTGCTTTTTACCCTTCTTCCCCTCTGAACTTTGATTTTGGCTCCCGGTAAAGCCCGCGCCTTCCAGCACCGGAGCCGGCGCTTTCTCCCGGATGATTTGACCCTTTGCGCTCTTTGTACGCAGTTCCGGCTGCAGCTCGATGCCGCGCACCAGGGCATCCACAGCCTCCGCCACGTCCTGATATACCACCACCTGGTTCCGTTGTCGGATCTCCACAAGCACATCAAAGGTCGGCGGTGATTTGCGTTCCAAAACGACCTTCTGCGTTCCCCGGCGTTTGGCCTCTTCATCGGAAAGCGTAACGGACTCGATCCCCCCGATCAGGTCAGATAGCGTCGGGTTCATCAGCAGGTTGGAGATCGTCTGCCCATGAGCGGTACCGATCAGCTGAACACCGCGTTCGGCGATGGTCCGGGCAGCCTGGGCTTCCAGTTCACGGCCGATCTCATCGATGATGATGACCTCCGGATTGTGGTTTTCGACCGCCTCGATCATCACCTCATGCTGGAGCGCAGGCTGTGCTACCTGCAGCCGACGGGCATCCCCAACAGCCGGATGCGGGACGTCACCGTCCCCGCCGATCTCATTGGAGGTATCCACGATGATGACCCGCTTTTTTGCCGAAAGGACTCGTGCCGCTTCCCGCAGCATGGTGGTTTTCCCGATACCCGGTTTTCCGAGAATCAGAAGCGATTTTCCGGATTCGATATAGTCTGCTATGATATCCAGCGTGCCGAACACCGCCCGACCGACCCGGCAGGTCAGCCCGATGATGCGATTGCGGCGGTTGCGGATGGCGGAAATGCGGTGCAGTGTCCGTTCCATCCCGGCGCGATTGTCAAGGTCGAAGGCGCCGATCTTCGCGACCACCGCATCGATATCTTCATAAGTTATTTCGTCTGCGGAAAGCGGCATATCCCCGTGGGTATACCGGGCCAGAGGGATCCTGCCGACATCCATCACAACTTCGGTCAATTTTTCAAGATTACCGTTTTCATTGATCACACCTGCGATTTTTTCAGGCAGAATGTTGATCATTGCCTGTATGTCGTCTATATTGTTCAAATATTGTTCCATAGTTTCAGGGTTCAGGATTCAGGATTCAGGTTTCAGGAAAAGTATCCCGGTAAATCTGTTTCCAAACCTAAATATTCCAAAAAAAATTTCTTTCGTAAAATTGCAGGGACTGTCCCCATCAAATTTATAGGGAGCCTCTAAAAAACATCAATTTTTCTCTGTCCCGGGGGCTGCCGCCCCCATACCCCCGCCCAAGAGTTTTTGGAGGTATCTTTTAAAATGTTCCTATAATTGCTGATTTCGCTTCAGCACGCCAAAAATGAAGGCAATCACCAATCCGCCCAGGATCAGCCCGCCCCCGATCAATGCCATGATTGGAGACCGGTTTTCCGTCACCACTTCCGTTTCGGCAACTTCCAGTGCAGAGGATTTTTGCGTGCCGAAATTGATTTGGGTGTTGTCACCGGCTTTGACCGTCAGCGCATAGTTCATGTTTGTGGTCGGGTTATAATCCGCGGGAGGAGCCACAGAAATGTTATAGTCCCCTTCCGGAACTTCCGGGAAGCACAGCAAATCATTCCCGGCTGTCAACCCGGTAAAATTATCATACCCGGTCCGTTTGGTAACGCTGACCGCACCGCCGGTGACACCATACTCAAATTCGCCGACAATTCCGTCACCGTTTTCATCTTCGAACAGATACACGCAAACCTGACCGTAGCCGTTATAAGGCGTCGGGGTCGGGGTAATAGGCGTCGGGGTCGGAGAGGGCCCGGGAGTCGGGGTCGGCGTCTCATAGCGTCCCAACAGCAAACGGGTACCGACGATCAGTGTACACTGTTCGTCCAGGTTGTTCAGCTGGCGCAGGGTCTGAAGATCGATCCCCATGGTTAGTGAAATGGTCATACAGGAATCGTTATCTTTAATGATATAAAAGATGTTCCCGTCCGGGTCCGGTGTCGGTGTCAGGATCGCCTGTCCGAAAGCCGGGCAGGCAAAAGCTGAGAAAACCAGCCCCATCAACATCAGGATCATTACTTGTTTCTTCATCTCATTTCTCCATTTCACATTCAGTAGCCAGTGGTCGGTGGTCAGAGGTCGGTGGTCAGTAACCGGCAGCACACCACTCATAAGTGACAGCGGTGCCGGTCCCTGTATGCTCATTCTTTAATCCGCCGCGCAGCGGCACCTAAATTATTCATTATTCCTTATTCATTATTCATTTTAAAGCTTTCCGCTTCCTTCAGCATCGCTTTCACCGCGGACACATTTTCTTCATTGTCCGCACCGAGCAGCGAAGCAAGCTCATGCAGGCTTTCTTCCGTATCCAGGCATGTCACAACAGTCTGGGTACGGTTGTCACGGATCTGCTTGCGGACGTGGTAATGGCTGTCATAAAGAGCGGCCAGCTGCGGCAGATGGGTGATGCAGATCACTTGATGGTAGCGGCTCAGCTGCCATAGCTTTTCCCCGACCAGCGCACCGATCCTGCCCCCGATCCCCTGATCGATCTCGTCAAAGACCATGGTCGGGATGGTATCTGCCTGAGCCAGGGTGTTCTTCAGCGCCAGCATCAGCCGGGAAGTCTCCCCACCGGAAGCCACTTTTGCCAGCGGTTTCAGCCCTTCTCCCGGATTCGGCGCAATGAGGAATTCCACCCGGTCAAAACCGCTGTCGGAAAACCCAAGACGTTTTCCATTCCTATCCATCAAACCACCTTCATCCGGTACTGTTTCCAGCAGGACCTCAAATCGGGCAGCTCTCATGCGAAGGTCATCCAGCTCCTTTTCAACACCCCGTGAGATCTCCGCTGCTGCGGTTTTTCGTTTGTCCGAAAGTTCGGCAGCCAGTCCGGATAATTTTTCAAGGAGTTCTTCCCGCTCACCTTCCAACGCAGCGATCTGTTCACCGGCGCCGGTGATCAGGGAAAGCTTCTTTTTCGCTTCCGCAGCATATGCCAGAACCGCTGTGACGGTACCGCCGTATTTCCGCTTCAGTGAATAATACAGGCTCAGACGTTCTTCGATCTGGTTCCGCCTGCGGGAGCTGAAGCCAAGGTTCGCTTTATAACGCTGCAGCTTGTCCAGGATCTCATTCATCTGGTCAGCAGCCGTAACCACCGCATCATAAAGAGGGCTGAGCGTATCGTCATAAGCGACCAGGTCATCCAAAGCGCTGTCCAGCTGGTCCAGCCGGTCAATGATGCCGGGATTGCTCTCTGAACGGCCTTCCAGTGCTGTCAGGCCCTGATGCAGGAGTTTGGCGATCCGTTCTGAATTTTCCAGTCGCTCCCGTTCCCGGTTGAGCTTTTCCTCTTCCTCTTCGGAAAGCCCGGCGGAATCGATCTCATTGAGCTGATAGGTCAGCATATCCTGCTGACGCAGCGCTTCCGCCTCACCGTCATGCAGCGCTTTCAGATTTTTCACTACACTCAAATACTGCCGGTAAAGGGCACGGTATTGTTTCAGCAGCGTTTCATTCCCTGCAAACTGATCCACCAGGCGGATATGAGAGGCCGGTCTGAGCAGGGAAAGATGCTCTGACTGTCCGTGGATATCAACCAGAAGGGAACCGATTTCCTGCAGAATGCCAAGACTGACACTGTGACCGTTGATGCGGGCAGTACTGCGTCCTTCGAGCCGGAGTTCACGGGAAAGCGTCACCTCGTCAATGCCGTCATCCGGCAGCAGATCCTCCCGCTTCAGGATATCCTCAATTTCCTCCCGCCGGTTCCCGTAATCGAAGACAGCCTCAATCGAAGCCCGTTTCGTACCTTCCCTGATAAAACTGTTGTCTGCTTTCTCTCCCAGTACAATGGAAAGCGCATCCAGAATAATGGACTTGCCCGCTCCGGTTTCTCCGGTAAAAACATTGAAACCCGCGGTAAACTCCAGGTCCAGCGCTTCAATGATGGCAAAATTGAGAATACGGATCTCTTTGAGCATTGAGCTTACCTTCTGAAGACCATCCCGTTCATATCCATCCAGATCGTCACACAAAGCACGATCACATAAAGCAGACTCACCAGGATCTGTGTCAGCCCGCTCAGCGCCATGCCGGCACCGACATAATATATCCAAATGATTCGCAGACCGGTCAGGCGTGGGATCAGTCCGCCAACCCCGGCAGCGATCACGACCACCAGGCTCAGCGTCTGCGACCGCCGTTTGTTCACAGCCCGGCGGACAGCGGTACAGATCAGTTTCCCGCATACTCCCCCGACAATGAGCGCTGAAAGAAAGCTGAACAGAGGAATCAGCTGTTCGATATAAGAGCCTGCCAGTCCCAGCACAAACGCGATCACCCCACCGATCAGGAGATCCTTCGTTTCTGCAGTATCAAAAATTTTCTGCTGGTTTTTGATGCAGTCTTTACAGCGATAGCCGGTTGGCGTTTGAACGGCACACTCCAGGCAGATCGGTCTGTTGCACTTGTTGCAGCGCAGAAGCGTTTTGCGATCCGGATGCCTGTAACAAACCTGATATTCATCATGTAATTCTTCTGTCATGACCGGTACTCTCCTTTGATGGTCGGATTCCGCTGCATATAGCGCGTGATGTTCCGATAAAAAATTCCCTTATCACCAAAACGGACAAACTGAGCCGAATGTTCCGAAGCCCTTGCCCGGACCTGATCGCCGAAATCAAGAAATCCGCCTTCATAACCGTCCGGAGAGATGATCGCCTCTACATTTCCGCCAAGCGTAAAGCCGATGGTGTCTGTATCGGGTAAAACAAGGCTGCGGTCCACGCACAGGTTCGGAGAGATCGGCGTCAGCAGTATGTTGCGCATGTCCGGCCGCAGGATCGGCCCGCCGACAGACTGTGAGTAAGAGGTTGAGCCTGTCGCAGTGGAAAGAATCAGACCGTCTGCTACATATTCAGCCAGTTCGATCTCGTTGACATGAACGAAAAGATGGATCGGCCGGAGCGACAGCCCGCGGGCAATGACCACATCATTCAGCACTTCCCAGGAATCCAGCATTTTCTCCCCGCGGTAATGCTCCGCATGGATCATCATGCGGCGGTCGATCTCCCAGTTTCCGGAGAACAGGTCATCCAGCCGGGCACGCCATTCATCCCGCTGTGTTTCCACCAGGAAGCCAAAATGTCCGAAATTGACACCCATCACCGGGACACCGACCGGCGCCCCAAGCTTCCCGGCACGCAGCATCGTACCGTCACCGCCCAGTGCGATCATGAAATCAAATTTTCCATCGCGCAGCTGAGTGCGGAACCGGCTGTCATTCAGCGAATATGAGACAGCATGATCAACTGAACGCCTTTGCAAATCGGCAGCGATCTCGGAAGCTGTCAGATGGGCCGCTTCAATGTCCGGATGCCATGCCACGACAATGCGGCTGGGGATGTTCACACTCTTCTCCATGCTATCCATTATATCAACTCTCAGTCTCTTCACAGCAGAATTGGTAACTATTACCACAAATTCCATTTTTAAATAAGATCACTTATTTGATTTGTGTTATATAATGGAAAGAAAAGGATAATGCTGAGGTGAAAATGATTAAAATTGCTCCTTCCATTCTCAACGGTGATATGAGCAATATTGCCGCTACGGTTGCCATGCTGGACCGCGCTGAAGCTGACTGGCTCCATCTTGACGTCATGGACGGCGTATTCGTGCCGAACATCACTTTCGGGCCAAAAACCATCGCCGACATGCGTCCGCAGACGAAGACGTTTCTCGATGCCCACCTGATGGTCCATGATCCGAACACGCTGCTGGAAGAATTTGCCAAAGCCGGCGCTGATCTGATCACCGTACATTACGAAAGCCCCGGGTGCACGCACCTGGACCGCGTGATCCAACGCATCCACGGACTGGGCGTCAAGGCAGGTGTGGCATTGAATCCCGCCACACCGGACTCGGTTCTGGATTACATTCTGGATTCCCTCGACCTGGTGCTGGTGATGTCTGTCAACCCGGGTTTCGGCGGACAGAAATTCATCCCCTATTCTCTTCGGAAGATCGAATCCATCGCCAACAAAGCCGCAAAGCGAGGCGTTAACCTGGAAATCGAGGTCGACGGTGGCGTGAAAGTGAACAACGCAGCCGAGGTGATCAATGCCGGTGCAACCGTTCTGGTAGCCGGAACAGCCGTAGTCTGCGCTCCCGACCCGATCCAGGCCGTAAAAGATTTGAAAGCATGTGCAAAATGAAAATCGTTATTCTCGACGGATATACCGTCAGTCACGGCGATTTGAGCTGGAATGGGCTGAAGGAATTCGGTGAACTGACCGTCTATGACCGGACGCCGAAGGACCCGGAAACCATTCTCTCCCGCATCGGGGACGCGGAAGTCGTTTTGGAAAACAAGGTCAACATGTCCCGCAAGGTCATAGAAGGCAGTCCGAACCTGAAATATATCGGGGAACTCGCCACAGGTTATAACAACGTGGATATCGATGCTGCCCGGGAAAAAGGCATCGTCGTAACAAACATTCCCGCCTACAGCACGGCATCTGTTGCTCAGCTGACGATCGCTTTGCTGCTGGAGATCTGCCACCATACAGCTCATCACAATGACCTGGTCCATCAGGGTGAGTGGACATCCTGTGCGGATTCCATGTTTTATGATCACAGCTATCCGCTCATTGAACTGGCCGGGAAAACGCTCGGCATCATCGGCTTCGGACAGATCGGGCAGTCTGTCGCCCGCATCGCCCGGACAATGGGAATGAACGTGCTTGCAGCCAGTCGTACCGTCCGGGAGGAAGGAAAAGCCCTTGCCGAATATGTCACACCGGACGAATTATTTGCCCATGCTGATGTGATATCTCTTCACTGCCCGCTTTTTCCGGAAACAAAGAACCTCATCAACGCAGAAAATATTGCTAAAATGAAGGATGGTGTGATTATCCTGAACACCAGCCGCGGGCCGCTCATCAACGAAGCAGATCTGGCAGAAGCGCTGAAAAGCGGGAAAGTGTATGCCGCCGGTGTAGACGTTGTCAGTGAAGAACCGATGCGGGCAGACAATCCGCTGCTGAGTGCGCCGAACTGCTTCATCACCCCTCATATGGCCTGGATGCCAACCGAAGCACGGAAGCGCCTGATCAACATCGCCGTGAATAACCTGCGGGCTTTCCTCAGCGGAACGCCCGTCAACAACGTGGCAGGGTAAGACTATGCGAGCCGTAATCCAGCGGGTAACCCGCGCCTCTGTGACTGTTGATGGAAACCGTGTCTCCGAGATCAAAGACGGTCTGCTGATCCTGCTCGGGATCGGTACGGACGACAATGAAGACATTGCCCGGGCAATGACGAAGAAAATCGCCGCACTGCGCATTTTTCAGGACGATGCGGATAAAATGAACCTTTCCGTCCGGGATATCGGCGGCAGCGCGATCGTCGTTTCCCAATTCACACTCTATGCCGACTGCCGCAAAGGGAACCGTCCTTCTTTTGTCGGAGCCGCCGCACCTGCCCTTGCTTCACCGTTAGTAGATCGTTTTGTTGAACTACTCAAAGAACAGGGAGTCCCTTCCCAAAGGGGGGTGTTTGGCGCACACATGGATGTCGAGCTGCTGAACAGCGGCCCGGTGACGATCATCCTGGAGATGTGAGCCTGTAATAAGCGTCTGACCAGTGTGTTTTCGGGGCTGTCTCCTTCCTGCCTTTGGCCCGGCACACCCGGAGACACAGCACTTTTTGAACAGCAAAACAACAGCCCGGAAGTAACCCGGGCTGTTTTGTTTGTTTTTCTTTCTGGTTGTAAGAAGGTTTTAGAATGTGACTGTCAGCTGCCAGTCCCATGTAAGGTTATCTTCGTTAGCCTGGTAACGATAAGTTGCTTCATTTGACTCTCCATCAGCATTTTCGAAGACGCCATCTCCATCCTTATCGCATTGCCACTGATAAGTGATACCGGCTAACTCTTCTTCCGTGAACCCACTCAATTCGGATCTCAGTTCAATGGTTTCACCCATTTCAACCACTGCACGGCGGGAAGTGAAGATCTCGACATTCTTCTCAACCTGAGGCTGAGCCTCTGGCGTTACTGCTGTCAGTTCTGTTTCAGAAACGCTGCCGGCATTTTCCTCAATCAGGACATCGCCGCGATAAACATAACCAATCCTTTCCTCATCGACCTGAACTTTGTACCAGTTGCCGATGATCTCAAGAACCGTCATTTCCGTGGTTTCATCTTCGGAAGTAGTAAACATGACAAATTCGGAACCGTCGGCTCCAAGCCGAATTTCTTTACCCGGAAGGACCGTTACTTTCATTTCTGTTTCTTCCGTGGCTGCCGGCTTCAGGATCTCACCAAGAACGGCATATCCCTTTGTTTCATTATCAGCCAACAGCAGCTCAGACCAGCCCAGTTCGTCGGTAGCAACCACAGTAACCTGTTCAGCTTCGGTTAATGTGCTCACTACTTCGGAATCTTCATTCGGTTCACTGTAAATAATGACTCCGGCAGGCAGTGTTTCGATCCGCACGGTTTCTTCACCTTCGGTCAGTTCGCCTTCAACGGTTTCTTCACCTTCGGTCAGTTCGCCTTCAACGGGTTCTTCACCTTCGGTCAGTTCGCCTTCAACGGGTTCTTCACCTTCGGTCAGTTCACCTTCAACGGTTTCTTCACCTTCGGTCTGTTCACCTTCGACAGGTTCTTCACCTTCAGTCAGTTCGCCTTCAACGATCTCTTCGCCTTCAGTCAGTTCACCTTCAACGGCTTCTTCGCCTTCGGTCAGTTCGCCTTCAACGGCTTCTTCGCCTTCGGTCAATTCGCCTTCGACGGGTTCTTCCGATTCTTCATCAGTTATTCCAAAATTAGACGGGCTGATTTCAATAAACCCATCGGTAATATCAAATTCGACATCAACGAAACGGGTGTTTTTGTTGCCAAACAATGTTTTATCCAAACCCATAAACTGAATGCCGGGTTCCGTCAACGCAGCCCGATCAACGCCGGTGAACATGAAGTCAGCTTCAGAATATTCACTGTTGCTGATGTCTGTTACTTCATAACCTTCTACGACATGTTCCTGACCGTCATAGTCAACAATTGACTGGTTCCCTTTGATGGAAACAACAACGGTATCGTACACATGGTCATCCACCTCAGTCGGTTCAGGATCGATTTCCGTTTCAGGTTCATCAACAATTTCCGGGACGATCTCTGTCGGTTCATTAGTCGGAACATTTTCAAGCTGCGAATCTTCGTTTTCAATAACAGGTTCCAGCACCGTCACCTCAGGTTCCTCATCCACAAGAACAGGATCTATTACGACGGGTTCTTCCACCGGTTCTTCGACGACGGGTTCTTCCACCGGTTCTTCGACGACGGGTTCTTCCACCGGTTCTTCGACGACGGGTTCTTCCACCGGTTCTTTGACGACGGGTTCTTCCACCGGTTCTTCGACGACAGGCTCTTCCACCGGTTCTTCGACGACGGGTTCTTCTTCCGGTTCTTCGACGACGGGTTCTTCTTCCGGTTCTTCGACGACAGGTTCTTCCACCGGTTCTTCGACGACGGGTTCTTCCACCGGTTCTTCGACGATGGGTTCTTCTTCCGGTTCTTCGACGACGGGTTCTTCTTCCGGTTCTTCGACGATGGGTTCTTCTTCCGGTTCTTCGACGATCTCTTCTTCCACTATCTCTTCAACTTCATAAAGCTCCGGAAACTGCTCCCGTTCCCATAACTCATTTTCAGTGATTTCGAACCAGCCATCTTCAATTTCGAAGCTAACGTTTACATATTTTTCCCGGTTATAATCAAACCAATCTGCAGCCATTCCCATCCTATAATATCCCGGGGTTGTCTGTACAGAAGAGGCTCCGTAACCATCTTTCAGGCTCAGATTAAAATCGGAAAAGTCCAAATCCGGATTGTCGTCACATATGATCTCATATTCATAGCCATCAACAGAGTGCTCAGACCCGTCATATTCAAAAGAGTCATTATGCCCTGTAATCTGAATAACAACTTTATCAGTGACTTTGACGATTCCGGCATCTTCCTGAGGAATAATTTCAGGTATCAAAACCTCAGGTCCGGGTTCTGTCACCGGCAAACCCGACTCATCCTGAGCCTGAACGACAAAGGACGCCATCAAAATCACAAATACGACAAAAAACGCAAATAGAACCTTCTTCATTTCCTACCTCCTGAAACTGCCGGGAGTATCCGCTTCCGAATATTCTGCTGTCATGGCAGTGAAAGCGTCTCCGGTGACATTCCCGACATTTTCGTAAACACAACTTATGTACCGCTGAGTTTCTCTTTTTCAATTTATAGACCATTCTAAATTTATAAAGAACAGCTCTTTACAATCGAAACAAACCAATCCTCCTTTTTCGGCGGATTGTTCTCTGCGGCTATGCTTCTGCTACTTATTATATCAAAATTTTTTCAATATGTTATAATGAATTTCAAAATTCTTTCATTTTTCATACATTTATTAATCATATTTTTATAATTACAAATGTCAGGTATCATCCATTACAGAATTATTTGCCATACAGTCCTTCTTTTCACGTAACTGTTCAGAACCTGGTGACGCATCACGAGATACAGCCCTGCTGTGCGGGCTTCAACGTAGCGAAGCTCCTGCTCCGTATTTAAACCAGGCGAAGCCTGTACCGCACGGAGCAGGTTCAGAGCAGTCTCCGTGTGCTCCGTACTGAATAGATACCTTTTTCACTTTTCAAAAATACATCTGTCGTTAACCCGTCAGCTCGTGATAGAATTTCATTTATGGACATTAGTAAAATCATCCTGGCATCCGAATCCCCACGCCGGCAGCAAATGCTGTCCTGGATCCTTCCGGAATTTGAATCGCTTCCGGCAGATATCGACGAGAGCCCGCTCATCGGTGAGCTTCCGGTCCCTTACTGTCAGCGCATGGCGCTCGGTAAGGCGCTGCATTTTGCAAACAAACTGCCTGAAGGCGGGTTTGTGCTTGGCTCTGACACCACAGTTTATATCAATCACCAGATCCTTGGAAAGCCGCGGGACGAAGACCAGGCAGAAGAAATGCTGAAGCTTCTGAACGGGAAAGAACATTTAGTTTGTACCGCGGCAGCCCTTGCCTGCCGAAACAGCGGGAAAATCAGCATCCTTCAGAGCGTGTGCGAAACGGTCGTCCGCTTCCGGACCATGAGCCGGGATGAGATACTGGATTACATTGCCAGCGGTGACCCGATGGGGAAAGCCGGAGCCTACGCGATCCAGAATCATGAATTCCACCCGGTAGAGTCGATCCATGGCTGCTATGCCTCCGTAATGGGACTGCCGCTCTGCCATGTCGGCGTTCTGTTCCATCGTTTTGGATACGATACCTTTCCGCAAATCCGTTCGGCCTGCCAGGCCGGCACAAAAGTTCCCTGCAATTATGTTCCTGCGGTGAACCTCACGACCGTTGAAGTTCCCGGCTTATGAAGGAGATTATTAAATAATGAAAAGACACCTGACACTGATCCTGATCCTGATTTTCCTGCTCAGTTCCTGCAGCCTGTTCCAAAAAGAACCGGACCCTTCCGAGCTTTACACGCCAACACCGGTACCTACCAATACACCTTTGCCGGAACCGCGTGTGATGGTGACGGAAGTGCCGAACCCGACGCTCGCGGCCGAGGCTTTTCTGAAAGCCTGGCAGGAAGAAAATTATGTCGAGATGTTCAACATGCTCTGTCAGGTTTCCCGGGATTCGGTCGATTTCGAATATTTCCAAAAACGCTACAATGACACTGCCGTTGCCATGACCCTCAAGTCCCTGGGCTACGAGATCACATCCGCACTCACCGGCCCCAATTCCTCTCAGGTCGCGTTTCATGTAACCTTTGACACCGTACTTGCCGGCACACTGAGCCGCGATAACCTGATGGATCTCGTTCTGGAAGCGGGAACCTGGAAGGTTCAATGGCAGGACACCATGATCATGCCGGAACTGGAACCGGGCAACCGTCTGGTGATGGACATCCAGGTGCCGACACGCGGCACGATCTATGACCGCAACGGCGTCGCTCTGGCTTATCAGACCCGTGCTTACGCGATAGGTGTGGTTCCCGCACAGGTGCCCTCTGTTTACTGGAGCAACCTGATCAACGAGCTTTCCCGCCTCACCGGCAAAACCCCGCAGGTCATCTCGGAATTGATGAATCACTCCGAACCCACCGAATATCTGGTGATCGGGGAAGTCACCGCGGACAAAATGGAAGAGCGCTACAGCTACCTTTGGGATTATGACGGCGTTTACGTGACAGAATACACTGCCGGACGTTACTACACCGAAGGCGGCATCGGGGTACACATGATCGGTTACGTGCTGCCCATCAGCGCAGAAGAGGCCGAAGATATGCAGCGGCAGGGGTACCGTGTCGACGAACGCATCGGTTCTCTCGGCATCGAATCCTGGGGTCAGGAATATCTGGCAGGGAAACGCGGCGCTTCCCTTTATGTGGTAGACGCCGAAGGGAATACCCTCGACCGTCTCTCCCGCACCGAAGCGGAAGCTTCCTATTCTATCTATACGACCTATGACGAACAATTTGAATATGACCTGCAGCGGGCTGTCAACGGTCTGAACGCGGCAGTGGTGGTTCTGGAACGGGATACCGGCCGGGTACTCGGCATGGCTTCTGCCCCGGGATTTGACGCCAACCTGCTGGACTTTAACAACTACAACAGCTTTTTCAGCGGCAATCTGCTTTATAACAACGACCGTCCGATGTACAACCGTGCCACCCAGGGGCAGTATCCACTGGGCTCAGTATTCAAGATCATCGGTATGGCTGCTGCGCTGGAAACAGGTATTTATGACATCAATTCCACCTACGAATGCGGCCATTACTGGAACGAACTGGATGGCATCGAACTGCACGACTGGACACTGGACCATGAAGTAGCCCCCTCCGGAACGCTGACCCTTGCCGAAGGTCTGATGCGCTCCTGCAACCCCTGGTTTTACAAAATCGGGAAAGAGCTTTACCAGCAGGTCGGACCGGATGCCCTTTCCGGCATGGCACGCGCTTTCGGTCTCGGATCCCTCACCGGGATCGGTGAACTGGAAGAAGAACCCGGAAATGTGGACACTCCAAATGAGGTTTTTGCCGCTGTTCAGCTGGGCATCGGTCAAAGCACCCTGCTGGTCACCCCGCTGCAGGTAGCCCGCTTTGTTGCCGCTATCGGGAACGGTGGTACGCTTTACCGGCCGCAGGTCGTCGAACAGATCGTGGACGCAGCCGGCAATGTTGTCACCGCTTTCGAACCGGAGGCCCAAGCACAGCTCCCGGTCACGCCGGAACATCTTCAGATGATCCAGGACGCGATGGAGACCGTCGTCCGCAATCCCCGCGGTACGGCTTACAGCTCTTTTATCAACACAAAATATGAGATCCACGCCAAGACCGGTTCCGCATCGACCAACACCGGGCTGAATTCCAACGCATGGTTCGCCGGCTACACCAATGAAGGCATGCCGGACAAACCGGACATCGCCATTGCGGTGCTGGCAGAATTCGCAGGTGAAGGCTCCGAGGTTTCCGTGCCGATCTTCCGACGGGTCATTGAGCTTTACTTTGAAGGACAGGCTCGCAGTCTTTACGGCTGGGAAACCGGTGTTTACATCACCAAGACACCTTCCCCGACCCCGACCAACACCCCGACCCCGCGTCCCACCCGCGCTCCATGGGAGATCGTACCGGAAGAGGAAGAGGACGAAGGCTGAACGGCATGGAGGGACGCGTCCTCAAGTATCACTCGGGCTTTTATCATGTCTTTCATGACGGAGAGCTGACGACCTGCAAGATCCGCGGCAGGCTGAAAAGCGGACGGAAAAATACGGATATCATCGCCATCGGCGATCTGGTTGAGTTTGAGATCCTGCCCGACGGCAGCGGCATCATTGAAGCTGTGAAACCGCGAACCAATGAACTGATCCGCATGACAACCGGCATCCGGATCGAATACCGTCAGGTGCTGATCGCCAACATGGATCAGGTGCTGCTGGTTTTTGCCTGCACCCATCCCGAGCCCCGGCTGCGGATGCTGGACCGGTTCCTGGTGGTCTGTGAAAAACAAAAGATCACCCCCGTCATTGTCGTGAACAAGATCGATCTGCTTGGGGAAGAAAAAGCCCGCGATTTGTTCCGTGATTACACGCCCCTCGGCTACCGCACCGTTTACGTTTCGGCTGAAACGGGTGCAGGTATTGAAGAGATCCGGGAACTGCTTACCAACCGTATCTCCGGCCTGGTCGGGCCCTCAGGAGTCGGGAAATCAACCATCATTAACCGCATCGATCCCTCGCTGGACCTGCGGACCAATGAGATCTCAGACTTCAACGAAAAAGGCCGGCACACCACAGTCGTGCGGGAAATGTTCCCGCTCAAAGACGGTGGTTTTGTAGCCGACCTGCCCGGACTGAAAACACTGGCGCTTTGGGATATTGAGCCGGAGGAGCTGGACGGCTACTTTCCTGAGCTGCGAGACCTGGTTAAAGACTGTTATTACAGTGACTGCACCCATGACGAGACCGAGGTCGGCTGCGCTGTTCACAAAGCGGTGGATGAAGGCAGAGTCAGCAGGGAGCGGTATGAATCATACTTGAGAATGAGGTTTGGAGACGAGGAAGAGAGCTGAAAAATGAGAAATGAGAAATGAGAAATTGCGGTGACCGCTTCGCGGTCGGTTTAAATACCAAAGTAACATTTATAAAACAGATGAAGGATTTGTGATGGCAAATGATGTTTTAGAGAAAAGCAAAAGATTCTCTGTCCGCATTGTGAGACTCTATCACTATATGTGCAAGAAAAAAGAATACATCATGTCCAGACAATTGCTTCGGTCCGGAACTTCAATTGGCGCTAATATCGTCGAAGGTCAATTTGCTGTCAGCGACAAGGATTTTCTGAATAAATTTCAAATTGCACTGAAAGAATGTTATGAAACCGAATATTGGCTTGAACTTTTCTATAACACAAATTACTTAACCGAAAAGGAATTCTTTTCTATTTATAATGATTGTAAAGAGATAAGATATTTGCTTGTTTCAATTACGAAAACCATGAAAGACAAATTAGCCTCAGCGAAATGAAATAATTTCTCATTTCTCATTCCTAATTTCTCATTAAATTGTGAAAGGAGCTTTTTATGGATACACCTTTTGCGAAAGAACCTTACGTGATCGGTATCGCCGGCGGTACCGGCTCCGGAAAGACGACCTTTTCCCGCGAACTGGTCGCCACATTGATGACCAATAAGATCGTTTATCTGTCCCACGACTCCTATTACCGGGATCAGAGCAATGTTCCTTTCTCGGAACGGGTGAAAGTCAATTATGACCATCCGGATTCCCTGGAAACCGAGCTAATGATCAAACACATCGAAAAACTGCGTGCCTACCAGCCGGTGGATATCCCGATCTATGATTTCGTCGAGCACACCCGGGCAAAAGAGACCGAACACATCGAACCTCAGTCCGTCATCCTGATCGAAGGGATCCTGATTTTCGCTGTCAAGGAGCTCCGCGACCTGATGGACATGAAGATCTTTGTCGATACCGATGCGGACATCCGCTTTATGCGCCGTCTGCAGCGTGACATCGAAGAACGGGGACGCTCCGTCAAATCTGTCTGCGACCAGTACATCAATGTGGTTCGTCCCATGCACGAGGCTTTTGTGGAACCTTCCAAGACGTATGCCGACATCATTGTCCCGCACGGCGGCCGCAACCGTGCCGCGCTTGACATGGTCGCTGCAAAAATCAAATCCCATATGGATGCGAACGAATAGAAGGAACAGGGACGGCAGAACCGTCCCTGATTTTTATTCCTTGCTGTAGTAGACCTCCAGGTTTGGTTTGGCTGCCAGATAAACCGGCTCCAGCGCAGGATCGAACTGGCTGCCCATCCCTTCCATGATGATCGTATTCGCCTTTTCAAACGACATGCTCTCTTTATAGACCCGCTTGCTGACCAGCGCATCATAAACATCGGCAACCGCCATGATACGGGCTTCCGGAGGGATCTCCGTTTGTTTCAATTGATCCGGGTAGCCTGAACCGTCCCAGCGTTCATGGTGATAATGAGCCACGTTTTCGGCAATCACGTGGAACGACAGATCGTCGGTCGATTTCAGGATCTCATGCACGATCCGGGCGCCTTCGGCAGCATGGGTTTTCATCTTCTCAAACTCCTCCGGCGTAAAGCGTCCCGGTTTGCGTAAGATGGCATCATCAACGGCGATTTTTCCCAGGTCATGCATCGGAGCTGCCTTGATGAGATTCCGGCAGAACTCTTCATTCATCGGATAACCCTCCGGTGGCTGCGGCAGGCTTTTCATAGCGTCGATCAGCATCCGGACCCCTTCACTGGTCCTGCGGATATGACCGCCGGTTGAGTTATCCCGGCTTTCCACCATGGTCGCCATGCTCAGAACCAGATTATCGTGCATCTCGACAATATGGGCAGTTTTTTCCGTCACCTGATGCTGAAGATCCGTGTTGTATCCATCCAGCAATTTGATGTAAGCCTGATCAGTTGTGTCATCTTCGATGAATATCTGGTATCCCCGCTTCCGTTTTCCTCCCAGGAGCCATTGGATCTGAAACAGGTAAATCTTTTCATCCTTTTCGTAGAGAAAGTGATTTTCTGCAGCATTTTCCGGATGGGTCTCAAAATCATCCAGCCTGGGTGAGATCAGGTTCCACAAAACAGCGTTCCTTTTCAAACTCAGGTCAACAGTCAGCTCATTCAATTCCGGAAGGATCTCCTTTGCAGTTTCGTTGCTTCCAAGGTAACAGCGGTTCAGATCAAAAGTCACAAACCCCGCATTTCCGGTTTCAGCCATGGATACAGCGACGGTTTCGACCACATCATAAAGACTGATTCGGTAAACGATCGCCAGATAAATCAACTGAACGAACACATATGAAGCAGTGAGAAGTTCAATTTCCGGAAATAATCTCCTCCCGCCGAAAAAGCTCACCATGCAGACCACTTCCGGCAGGAAAAGCAGGAACAGGATCTTGCGGCTGATCTGGTTTTTCCGGAAGAAGGAATAGATAATAGCCCCCAGGCTCATCAGAAAATAGATGATCACCAGGAGGTAAAAAAAACTGTGCATCACGCCATATTCTTTGATCAGTTGGTAGGTTTCCCCCCTTTGCTCCAGCCAGGCCTGTTTGTAATACCAGTCTTTATCACCGATTGTCAAAGCAGATAGAAAAATAAGCGAACTGGCAATCATAAAAAACAGGCGTATCCAGTGGTTCAGACGGATCCGGCACAGGCTGAAAACCGTCAGCATGAAAATCATCTGCAGGAAACACCCGCCGATAACGGTGATTTTATAGGCATTCAGCGCTGCCTCAAGGTTGGTCGCCTGTGCCAGCTGCATATGCCCGAAATTGATCACCGGGATCAGCACAAAGATCATTGTGATATGAGAATCATAGTTCTTCGACCAGACAAACAGATAGACCACAGTCAGGACCATGGCAGCAAGAAAACAAATCAGATAATATGGCGTATTCATGGTTATCCTATAAATAACACCCTGCTGCTTGTACAGGGTGTTGTTTTCTCAGCGGAGAGGAAGGGATTCGAACCCCCGTTACCCTCGCGGGTAAACACATTTTCGAGACGTGCGCAATCATCCACTCTGCCACCTCTCCGGACGAGTGAATTATATCAGATTTTTTTTCTGACAGATTGATTTTGTGTTTGTTTATTCAAACATATTAAAAACTGTATACGTTTATATAACCTTTTAAGAATTCAATTATTGCCAGTCAAAGGAATAACCCAATATTTCCCCAACCCTTGTGCATTTTGCCAAAATTACAACATATTGACCTTTTGATAAGCTAAGTACATAATTTTTTTGATCTTCATTTTTTACAAATATTTGTACATTTGTAAGGTTGAAATCCCATGCTCCATTAGATGGATCGAGTGAAATATATTTTGCACTGGCATCAATATTTGCAACATAACCTGTAATTTCGAAATAATTACCTTCATACAATTGTTTAGCTCTGGCAGCATTTCCTTCCAAATCATTTACAAGTTGCTGAACAGTCACAGGTGTATATGTAATTGGTGTAGGAGTTAATGTTGGAGTATTCGTTGGCTTAGGTGTGTTTGTCGGTTTTGGAGTATTCGTTGGTTTCGGTGTTTTTGTCGGTTTTTGGTCCTTTGCCATCGAAGTCATCATTATATTTACCTGCTCATTAAATGCACTTTCTCTAGTATCAGTATTTTCCTCATCATGGATTTCAACCATGGTTAATTCTCTCGATTGATCATTAATTTCAGATACTGTTGAAACAGAAGCACTCCGACTTGTGTTATTCTTTGGAGACACGATAGCAGACACAAGGCAAATAAAAGTCACCGCTGCTGCAATTACATACCAGACAGGCTGTTTCTTTTTGAGGGCATAGATCCAGAGCATGATCGGGAAAAAGAATATCCAAAGAATAATTGTCAAACAACCTGTTTTTCCTTTCTCTTCCTTCTTCTTTGTCTTATTTCCGGGAGGCTGGTTATTAACAACATTCGGTTCCGGCTGCTGGTAGTATCCGTAATTCGGTAATTGGTTGGAAACATTATACTGTCCGTTTCCATATCCCGCCTGTTGCGAAGGGTAACCGACATGAACATTGATCACGGGCTGCTGCGGAGCACCGTATTGCGGATTACCATAATAAGGCTGTTGTGAATTACCGTAATAAGATTGCTGGTTCGGATACGGATTCTGCTGAGAATATGGGTCCTGTGGATTATTGTAAGGAGCATTATTATACTGTGAATGAGGCTGCTGAGGTATTTGTCCATCCGGCTGTGGAGCCCCGCATTTCGGACAAAATTGAACATTATCATGCATTGGAAATCCGCAATACAGGCAATTTTTCATATCTTCCTTCCTTCCAATTTGCCTTATATCTCTTGTTTACAGGAAAACGGAGTTTCCTGTCACCGATGACATAGAATATCTCACTTTAAAATAAAAAGTGTGCAGCATGGAGCCACACACGAAAAGCGCTTAGCCCCATTGCTGCGACACAATTTTTTTCTGACCTTTTAGCAAGATGCGAAAAAGGAGCCTGCGTTTTTGCCGGAAGACAAAACGCAGCTTGATAAAAGGTCAATCATGCGATCGTTCGCAAATATTAAATTGTGTCGCAAAAGTCATTATATCATATTTATCGGGGAAAGATTGTGTTCCAAACAGTTTCGTCCGTTTGTCGAAAGCTTCTCTGCCGGGACTTTCCCTGAGTTCATTTTTTGAATTAAGGTAGCTATCCAGAACCTCGGAGCGCATCAACGATACAGTCTTTTTTGTGCTGGCTTCGCGGCAACAAAAAGACCGTCTCATTGTGCTTCATTCAAAACAGTGAACCCATTTCTATCAGAATCTTCGGATCAAAAAAGAGCGGTCCGGGATTGGACCGCTCTTTTTCTGATACCATTTACAGAGTCCCCTCGAACAGGACTTTCTCCCCGACCTGAACCCGCTTGACACCGGGTTCTTTGTTTTTATTGAAATTGAAACTCAGCATGTAGCCGCTGTCCAGTCCAAAATAATCAAGATACTCGCTGATCTGCTGTTCGCCTTCAGCATTGTAGCGCTCCCCGCGCCAGATCTTCAGCTCAATGATATACTGCTCTCCGAGATAATCCACCACCACATCGGTGCGGGTCTGGTCACGAGTCTGGGCTTCGATATAATAATTCCCGGTCCCGTTGATGATCGGACGCAGATACAGCAGGAACAGTTCCCGCCCGTCCTTTTCCTTAAATCTGTCTTCCAGCGGACCGAACACCTGTGTATAGGTCACGATAAACCGCTCCATGATCAGCCGCATATCCAGCTTCCCATCCTTCACAAACCGGTTCTTCTCCAGTTGACCTTCCCGGGAAAAGACGCTGCTTTTCATTTCTTCATCGGAAAGAAAATAATTATAAAGACGGGTTTCAAAGATCCGGTTATCAATCCGGACCATGCCGTTATCGTTGCGGATGAACCCATACATATCCAGCAGCACGATATCTTCCTGATCTGTATTAAAGGCCACTCGTTCGCCCTCCATCAGGATGCTCCGCAGGGATTCCTTCATCTCCGGATTGTTGGTCAGTTTCCCGGTCAGCGACTGGAACAGCGTGTTGTTCTCGACAAGGATCAGTTTGATCGCCTCATCAATACCGATCCGGGTCCATGCGTCTGGAAGACTCATTTGCCTGCTGACCTCCACATCGATCAGCTGGCAGATGCGGCTCACCAGAAACGGATAGCCGTTCGTATAATCCCGGATCAGCCCGGCGATCTCCGGAATGTTCATCCCCGTATGATGATCCGCCTCATATTCTTCGAGCATCCCCGCGATGCCCTCCCGCGAGAGGCTCATGTCGATGTTAAAATCCGCGGCAATGTTCCAGGGACTGTTCACTTTGTGCTGCTCTTCCGGACGGATCTTCGCCTTCAAATGCTTGATATCCGTCACCCCCGCCAACACGACTGACTGAAACGCAGGCATACCCTCCGGATCAATTTCCCTTTCAATATAACCGGCCCGCAATTGAGCAAGAAAATCCAGAAAAACCTGGTTGTTCGATGCGCTATCGACCTCATCGATCAACATGACAATTGGTTTTTCGCTGATCTCACACCAATCGGACACTGTAAAAAAAAGATCCAAAAGTACTGTTGAATCATTATCGTTATTGATATATTTTTTTAAATCCGATTGGATACTTTCCGGCATTCCTGTCTTTTTCGATTTTTTCAGTAAAATTCTGCTGAATGCTTTCACAAAAGCATCTTCCGTACGGAAACTGGATTCACTGATTTGCTGAAAATCGAGACTTAAAACGACATATTGATCTTCAAGATAGTTGGCTAATTCGTTAAGCGTGGTCGTCTTTCCGTATTGCCGGGCACGGTTGATGGTGAAATACTTGCCTGCATCCACCATCTTTTTGATTTCCTTCACCCGCTCAGAGATATCCACCATATAGTGCTTCGACGGAATGCAGACTGCGGTCGTATTAAATTCTTTCATTGGATATCTCCTGTATTCTCATGATATTTCCGGTGACGAAACATAACCAAACGATATCTTCTTTATGCTGCTACAACGTTCCCTCGAACAAGGTTTTGTCCTTGATCTGGACCCGTTTGACGCCGGGTTCTTTGTTTTTGTTGAAATTGAAACTCAGCATATAGCCGGTGTCCAGTCCAAAATAATCGAGATACTCGCTGATCTGCTGTTCTCCTTCGGCATTGTAGCGCTCCCCGCGCCAGATCTTCAGCTCGATGATATACTGCTCTCCAAGATAATCCACCACCACATCCGTACGGGTCTGGTCACGAGTCTGGGCCTCGATATAATAATTTCCCGTTCCGTTGATGATGGGACGCAAATACAGCAGGAACAGTTCCCGCCCGTCCTTTTCCTTAAATCTGTCTTCCAGCGGGCCGAACACCTGTGTATAGGTCACGATAAACCGCTCCATGATCAGCCGCATATCCAGCTTCCCGTCCTTCACAAACCGGTTCTTCTCCAGTTGACCTTCCCGGGAAAAGATGCTGCTTTTCATTTCTTCATCGGAAAGAAACAGGTTATACAGCACTGTTTCAAAAATCCGGTTGTCGATTCGAATAGAGCCGTTTTCATTGCGGATGAATCCGTACATATCCAAAAGGGCGATATCATCCTGAAGTCCGTTATATGAAACCCTTTCCCCCTCCATCAGGATGCTCCGCAGGGATTCCTTCAGCTCCGGATTGTTGGTCAGTTTCCCGGTCAGCGACTGGAACAGCGTGTTGTTCTCGACAAGGATCAGTTTGATCGCCTCATCGATACCAGTGCGGGTCCATGCGTCTGCAAGACTCATCTGCCTGCTGACTTCCACATCGATCAGCTGGCAGATCCGGCTCACCAGAAACGGATAGCCATTGGTATAATCCCGGATCAGTCCGGCTATCTCCGGGATGTTCATCCCCGTATGATGGTCCGCCTCATATTCTTCGAGCATCCCCGCGATGCCTTCCCGCGAGAGGCTCATGTCGATGTTAAAATCCGCGGCAATGTTCCAGGGACTGTTCACTTTATGCTGCTCTTCCGGACGGATCTTCGCCTTCAAATGCTTGATATCCGTCACCCCCGCCAACACGACGGACTGAAACGCAGGCATACCTTCCGACTCACGGTTGATATAGCCTCCTCTCAGCATTGCCAGAAAATCCAGGAAGACCTGACTGTTTGAAGCACTGTCGACCTCATCGATCAACAGAACGATCGGTTTTTTCGAGAGAGTGATCCATCTCAGGCATGTTCGGTTAAGCTGATCAAGTCTGATTCTTTCCGGATCGCTTTGGACAAAATTTGTCAATTCGTCTAACACTTTATCCGGGACATTCATCCCGATAAATTCATATCGATCTAATAATAATTGTGAAAAGGCTTGAACGAAAGTTCCTTCCGTCCGGAAACCCGCTGCTCCGATACTCTGAAAATCCAGGCTGATCACCTCATATTCATGTACTAATGCTATACGCAAAGCCCGGAGTGTGGTCGTTTTCCCATACTGCCGGGCGCGGTTAATGGTGAAATACTTGCCCGCGTCCACCATCTTCTTGATTTCCTTCACGCGCTCAGAGATATCCACCATGTAGTGCTTTGACGGTATGCAGACCGCAGTCGTGTTAAATTCTTTCATTGGATAACTCCTGTATGCTGACAAGTTGTTCTCCGGGGACAGTCCCGTAAAGGGACAGTCCCCGAACAAGTTACACTTTCTTTAATTCGCCGACTTGACCCGTTTCCAGGCTTCTCCATAGAGCTTTTCACCCGCTTCTCCCAGATATTCCTCGGAATAACAGCGGTCGAGGATATCCTCTCCCGGGAAGGCGATCTCAGAATTCCGGAGCTCTTCATCCTCGATCATTTCCCGTGCGGTTTCATTCGGGACGGAATAGGTGATGAATTCGAAATTCATCAGGGCGATTTCCGGACGGCTGAGAAAATCGATCCACTTGAGCGCATTTTCTTTGTTCCGGGCATTTTTGGTGATCACCCAGGAGTCAAACCAGACCAGCGAACCTTCATCAGGAACGACATACTCCAGATCCTCATTTTCCCATTGGCAATAAAGCGCTTCACCGGAATAAATCACACCGAGCGCAGCTTCATTCCCGATCATTTTATCGCGTACCTGGTCAACGACATACGCCTGCACCAGCGGAGCCTGGTCAATCAGATCCTGTGCGGCGATTTCAACCTCAGCAGGATCCACCGTATTGATCGAAAACCCATTGCGGATCATCGGGATCATGAACGCGTCACGAACAGAATCCTGCATCAGGATCTCTCCCTTGTATTTCGGGTTCCATAGGATATCCCAGCTGTTCACCTCATCATCCACCATGGTCGTATTATAGAGGATCCCGACGGTTCCCCAGAAATAAGGAACAGCGTATTGATTGCCCGGATCAAACGCTTCCATGGCTTCAAAATACCGTTTCCCGATATGCTCTTTTGTATTCGGCAGCTGATCATAATCCAGCGGTTCCACCATATCGAGGCTGATCATCCGGGATACCGTATAATCTGCCGGACAGACCACATCATAGGAAGAGGGGTCAGAGGCAATTTTGGTGAACATGATCTCATTGGTCTCATACTCATCATAGACCACTTCGATACCCGTCTCTTCCTGGAATAACCTGATCACTTCCGGATCGATATATTCTCCATAATTGTAAACATAGACCTGATTGCTGTTTTTCGTGAAGACCCCGCCAAACAGCAGCGCCAGGTAAATAATGCCCAAACCGGCTGCTGACACGACCACCGTATTGCGGATATTGCGGAATTTGATCTGTTTTTCTGTCAATTCTCTGTCTTTCCGCTGCACGGAACGCATTCGGTTGGATGCAAAAATCAAAACCAGCACCAGCGTGAAAATGATCGCGGAAAGGGCGTAGATTTCCGGCTGGATTCCGCGCTTGATCTCATTATAAATCTTCGTTGAAAGCGTATCAAAGCCGGAACCCTTTGTGAAATAGGTGATGATAAAGTCATCCAGCGACATTGTAAAGGCCATCAGCGCACCGGAGAAAATCGCCGGCATCAGGTCCGGAAGAACGGTCCTGCGGAATGCATACCAGGGCTTCGCCCCCAGGTCGAGCGCTGCTTCATAAACACTCGGGCTGATCGTCTTCATGCGCGGCATCACGCTGAGCATTACATAAGGAATGTTAAAGGTAATGTGTGCGATCAGCACCGTAAGAAAACCGTTCTGAAAATTCAGCACCCGGAACAGCAGCATCAGGGAGATACCGGTCACGATATCCGCATTGATCATCGGGATGTTTGTAATACCCATAATGACAGCCCTGGTTCTTTTGTTCAGTCCCACCAGAGCCACACAGGTCACGGTCCCGATGATGGTAGCCGCAAGCGTTGAAATCAGCGCAATGATCAGCGTATTGGCAAGAGCATTCAAAATGGCTGAGTCACTGAACAGGCGGATATACCAGTTGAACGTAAATCCGCCCCAATGAGCCCGGGATTTACTCTGATTGAAGGAGAGCACGATCAACGTCACGATCGGCAGGTACATAAAGATCAGAATGATCCAGAAATAGATTTTTTCCAGCGGTTTCATGTTTTTCATGATCAAGCCTCCTTCTGATCGGAAATCATGGAGACGACCATGTTGATCACGATAAAGATCATCAGGATCAGCGAAAGCCCGGACCCCAGGTGCCAGTCATAGGTCAGCGTAAACTCCTGTTCGATGACGTTCCCGATGAGCAGGATCTTGGAACCACCCATCATCGTTGAAATGGCGAAGGTTGTCAGCGAGGGAATGAAGACCATCGTCACGCCGGAGATGATCCCGGGAAGTGATAACGGCAGGATCACGCGCCAAAGAGTCTGGAATTTATTCGCGCCCAGATCCTGAGCGGCATTGATGACTTCATCATCGATCTTTGCCAGGCTGTTGTAAAGCGGCAGGATCATGAACGGCAGAAAGTCATAGACCATACCGACCACGATCGCGGCCGGCGTATTGATGATGCGCAGCTGCGGCAGGTGCAGCGCTCCCAGAATACTGTTGAGCACGCCCCGGTTTTCCAGCAGCGTCACCCAGGAGAGCGTCCGCAGCAGAAAATTCATCCACATCGGCAGGATGATCAACGTCGTGAGGATCCCTTCACTGCTCATCTTGTTGCGTGCCAGGATCAGTGCCAGCGGATAAGCCAGAATAAAGCATATCAGTGTACTGATGACGGAAAGCTCCAGCGCCAGCCAGAGAGATTTGGCATGTTCCGGCTGAGCAATGGCTGCAATATTGGCAAAGGTAAAGGCGCCTGTGGAATCCGTTAAACCGTAGTATAAGATCATGCCGATCGGCACGATTATGAAAATGATCGCCCACGCCAGGTAAGGTGAAGACATGACCAGGGGAGTTTTGCGGTTGGTGAACATCGCTGCCTCCTTTATGCGTCTTCGACGCTCAGCGCTTCTTCATCTTCGGATTCAGGTTTGTTCATGACCTGAATGTTGAAGGGATCTACGCTGATATCCACTTCACTGCCGACTTCATTCAGACGAGTGGAATGGACCAGCCACTCAAAGCCGCCGGCTTCCACATCCATCTCGTAATGGACTCCCTTGAAGATCACACCGGTGACGACACCGGGCAGCGTCCCTTTGCCCCGCGGAACCAGCTCGATATCTTCCGGACGGATGACCACATCGACCGGGTTGTTTTCGCCGAACCCGGTGTCAACGCATTCAAAATTGGTGCCAAGGATGTTGACCAGTTTATCATGTACCATGGTGGCATGGAGAATGTTGGAATCACCGATGAAGTCCGCCACGAAAGCGTTTTCCGGTTCATTATAGATCTTTTCCGGAGAGCCTTCCTGCTGGATGTAGCCCTGGTTCATGACCACGATATGGTCCGACATGGTCAGGGCTTCCTCCTGGTCATGGGTGACGTAAATAAAGGTAATGCCCAGCTCGTTCTTCAGGCGAATCATCTCATACTGCATATCCTGCCGCAGCTTGAGGTCCAAAGCGCCGAGCGGTTCATCCAGCAGCAGCACCTTCGGCTCATTGACAATAGCCCGGGCAATCGCCACACGCTGCTGCTGTCCGCCGGAAAGGGAATCCGGCATACGGTGCTCAAAGCCTTCGAGGTTGACCAGCTTGAGGGCATATTTGATTTTATCTTTAATATAAGATGAAGGTTTGTTTTTGATCTTCAGACCGAAAGCGATGTTCTCCGACACATCCATGTGCGTGAACAACGCATATTTTTGGAAAACTGTATTCAGCTGACGTTTATTGGGGGCCAGGTCCGTGATGTCCTGGCCGTCAAATATCACCTTTCCTTCATTCGGACGCTCAAAGCCGCCGATAATGCGGAGTGTTGTCGTTTTTCCGCATCCCGAAGGGCCTAACAGCGTCACAAACGAATTTTCATATATCGTAAGGTTGAGGTCATCAAGGACCAGATTTCCATCAAACGATTTGGAAATGTGCTGCAGTTGAATCAGTTCTTTCTTCATCAGCCGGTCTCCTTTATAATACAAAAAATACGTCAGGTCGGCGTCTCCGCCGCTGTTTTTTCTTCTTGTTTAGCGAATAATTCAGGTTCCGTATCCAATAAAATTTGAGCTAAAACTCTGTAATCAAGATATTGGATTCCATACAATCCACGGGATATTTTATCAGACAGCTTACTTTGATAATAACAATTCATTGCCTCATCTAATCCAATTTTTTTTATATCAGCCAAACAGGCAATCAGATTTTCTTCCAGATTCTCCTGATATATTTTTTCAAGAATCTCTCCGTCAACCATTATTTCACCTCATATGAACTTTGGAACACTAACAAAGCATCGATTGCTTTTTGGCTGATAAAAGCAATTTGGTCATAAATGTCATATGGTTTCATTTCTTCTATAGCTCTTTTTTTATCCCAAACACCTGTTCTGTATAAATTAACTACACGATACACCTGGTCATCTGCTACTTTCCCTTTGATCATATCATATTCTTTATAAATCAGACTTCCATCCCGACAGGCACATACAAAATCGATCCATTCATTCAGATCATCGGGAAAGCTTTTTACCGAAATACCCGGCAGGATATCTTTCATTTGATATACATTTACAATTCCCGTTGATGAAAAAGTCATCTCTGCTTTTCTGAAAGCCCATCGCTCAGCCTGTTTTTTTACTGTTGTCACATAAAAGCCTTTTCCAAAGTCGAGATTTCGATATGAATGAAAAACATCAGGGCTTTTAATAATCATAGTCGTTCCGTGGTAGATGATCATATTGAAACGCCCCTTTTTTCAACATACTCGGTGATATCATGGACGAGGTATTGCGATCCAAGTGTATGAAGAACATCGAAATATGGTATCAGATAATTATCAATACAGCCGCTCTCTTTCAAAATATGAAACACATAGCTTGGCAGTTTATTCCAACTCTCTGCAAGTTCATGAATCATATATATAACAAAAGAAAAAACGTCTTTGCTCATGGATTTTTCCGTGACTTTCCGTAACAGTCATTATTGAATAATTATTATATCTTATGAATTATAAATTTCTCAAGATATCAATGCATATATGCCTGTTGCAGAGACATATTTTCAGACAAACATTTTTCCACAATAATTCCACAAACCCTCCATCTTCTTTCCACCTTGAGGTCCTATACTGAAGACAACAAACATGAAAGGAGTTTTCAAAATCATGAAAACAAACAAAATTGCAAAATTGATGATTGCCTTACTGGCCGCATTGACACTTTTCTGCCTCACAACCACAGCTTTTGCCGCAACTGAAAGGGGCAGACAGGCAGAAAAGACGAAACCTCAAGCTGAAACATCAAAGCAAAGCGCTCCCGCACCGGAACAAAACAGCCGCAAAGACGGAAAAAACCCTCCGGAACGTCCGATGATGTATGACGATGACCGCTTTGAAGACTGGTTTGAAGACCGTATTGATCAGCGTAAACATGATGTCGATTTCAGCAAGCTTCCGGAAAACGCGACGGATAAAGAAATGCTTGAGTTTTTCATGAATAACTTCATGAGTGAATCTTCCAAACAGCAAAACAGCTCCAAACCCGAACGCCCGATGAAAAAAGACCGAAAGGCAGACCGATTTGAAGACTGGTTCGAAGACAGAATCGACAACTGCGAACATCATGTTGACTTCAGCCAGCTGGGAGAAAACCCCACCGATGAAGAGATCGTTGAATTCTTCAGAAACAATTTCATGGGAAAAGGTTCTGCCTGGACTGACAACGGCAAATTCGATGAAGATGCGATGAAAGACTACAGTTTCACCGAGAGCGGCAAGCCCTTCAGCGGACATAAAACCAACCCGCGCCATCCGTATCAACCGAGCCCGGAACAGGAACCGATCACTGGACAAGCGCCGGACCCGGAACAGACCCCAATCACGGAAGCTGTTCCCGAAAACAACGAAAGTGAATCTGAAAGCATAGAGCCGACTCCGTCTGAACAACCGACAGAAGAAGGCGCAGAACAAGCCCCGGCTGAACAACCTGCAGAAGAAAACATAAAAGACAAAGCATAAACGATCAAAATAGTTCCATATCCTTTCCCAACCATCCGGCCGGTTATTCCGACCGGATGGATATGTGCCGGAAACACATTCATTGATCGGAAAATCAACAAAAACAGGTACAATACATCCATACAGAGAGGTCACTTATGCCGCGAATTTTAGTTGTTGATGATGAACCGGATATCTGCCAGCTGATCCGCCGTTACGCGGAGCATGACGGTTATGAAACCGTCGGTGTTTCAGACGGGACGGAAGCCGTCGAAATTTGCCGGAAAAAAGATTTTGACATCATCATTATGGATGCCATGATGCCGGAAATGGACGGTTTTACCGCGACACGGAAGATCCGGGAAGAGAAAGATATTCCCGTCCTGATGCTCACCGCACGCGGGACGGAATATGACAAACTGTACGGTTTTGAAGTCGGTGTGGATGATTATGTAACCAAACCGTTTTCCCCGCGGGAATTGCTGGCTCGGATCAAAGTGATCATCACCCGACACAACAAAAACACAGATGCTCCTGCCGGAAAAGATGCCATGCTTGAATTTGATGGACTGAAGATCGACATACCCGGTCATACCCTTTACCTGGATGGCGTCGAGACAGAGTTGACTGCCAAAGAATTTGACCTGCTGCTTTACCTGGCAAAACATAAAGGCATGGTCATGTCGCGCGACCAGATCCTGAACGCCGTCTGGGGTTATGACTCCTTCGGTTATGACCGCACGGTAGACTGGCAGATGAAGCTGCTGCGCGGGAAACTCGGAGCCTATCGGGATATGATCCAAACCATCCGCGGTGTGGGGTACAAATTTGAGATCAAGCGGAAAAGTGAGGGGTAAGAGAATGAAAACCCGCTCGTTCCGGACAAAGCTCTGGCTGTATTTTGTTTTGTTTGCTGCAGTGATCTTCTCACTGCTTTGGCTCATGCAGACGGTTGGCCTGCAAAATTTTTATGACCGGATGATGAAAAACAACATCCGCAATGCCGCCAAAACCATCATTGCAGCCAGTCAAAGCGAAGACTTTTTTGAGATCATCGACCACCTCACTTTTGAAGATTCCCTGCTGGTCTATATTACTGATGAGGAAGGCAGGATCTTTTACAGCTCGGATTCTTATAATCCCTATTTCCGCCAGTTGGGTAAGCCAGGCCGTGATCCCGGACGAAACTGGTCCGTCCGCAGAATCAGCCCAAGCGGCTCTCAGGCCGATGCCTTCCGCAGACTCCCGGATCATTATGAGGATTTTCTTGCAAAACTTGCAGAGAGTGACTCCGGCACGGTCGAATATACCGATGAAAATTCCTTCATTTACGGCGCTCGCATCACACTCGACGAAGATGTCTTTGATTTTGATAATGACAGTGATGAAGAGATCCATGCGGTCCTTTACACATCCGGAACACTGGGAGCTGTCGGAGCAGCCGCATCCATCATCCGTACCCAGCTGCTGTGGGTCACCGCTCTTTCGCTGGCGCTGGCTTTTCTGATCGCATGGCTCATCTCGCGGCGCTTCGCCAAACCGATCGGGCAGCTCACCGAACAGGCAAAAATGCTCAGCGAAGAAAAATATGAAGAAATTTTTGAAAAAGGTTTCTGCAGAGAACTGGATGATCTGAACGACTCTCTCACGGAAAGCGCTGAAAAACTCTCAGAAGCGCGGGATTATCAAAAGGAACTGCTGGCCAATGTCTCCCATGACCTGCGAACCCCTTTGACGATGATCAAAGGCTATGCAGAGATGGTGCGGGATATCTCCTGGGAAGATGAAACTCAGCGGAATGAAGATACCGGCGTCATCATCAGGGAAGCAGACCGTATGACCGCTTTGGTCAATGAAATACTGGAATATTCCCGGCTGCGGGAAAAAGATCAGGAGCTGCACTTTGAAGACACAGACTTCAGCGCGATCACGGATAGTGTCGTCGACCGCTTTGAGCCCTTGTTCAAAAACGAAGGCGGGATCATGGAACGGGAAATCACACCGGGCTGCATCGTGAAGGGCGATGCAAACCTTTTGGAACGGGCTGTTTTCAACCTGCTGGATAATGCCGTCCGACACACAGACGAAGGTGACAAACGGGTCACCGTCACCGTTCGCAGGGATGGGGCACATACGGTTCTGGAAGTCCGTGATTACGGGAAAGGGATCGATCCCGAAGAACTGCCTCACATCTGGGAAAAATATTACACTTCACGGCAGCGTGGAAACAAAGGTGTTTCCGGTCTGGGTCTTGCCATCGTCAAACAAATCGCTGACCTCCATCATGCGGAAGTCAGCGTGGAAAGCGTTCCCGGTGAAGGCAGCGCCTTCTGTTTGAAAATTTAACCGCAACATTAAAAACTACCGGGCGGGGGTATGGGGGCGGCAGCCCCCGGAAACCTCCCGAGGAGATTCAGAGAACAAATTCTCTGAATCTCCTCGGGACAGAGAAAAATTGATGTGTTTTTGGAGGTTAACTTAACCGTTCATAATGAATCATATGAACACGTAATTCCTGAACAGGTAAAATTTATTGATTCGTGCCAAGTTCCCGATAGGTCTGCCGGATCATCACCGCCGCGATCAGGAAAGTCAGAAAATCGGAAACAGGCATGGAATAAAGCACGCCATCCAAACCGAACCAAACCGGAAGGAGCAATGCAAACCCGACCCCGAACACCACCTCACGAATCATGGAAAGCGAAGTGGAAGCCGCAGCTTTTCCCATTGCCTGAAGAAAGATAAAACAGGCTTTATTAATACAGGCAAGCACGATCATGCACAAATAGATACGAAAAGCTTTGACAGCAAAATCGGTGTAATATACACTTTCGTTCGCCGCGCCAAAAATCCCAATGAGCTGACGGGGAAACAGTTCAACGATCAGCAATGCAATAAATCCCACAACCGCTTCAGCTGTCAGCAATTTGGTAAACAGCTCCTTTACACGACTCTTCAAACCGGCGCCCATATTGAATCCGACGATCGGGATACATCCTGCTGCCATTCCGACCACGATAGAAATCACGATCTGGAAAAATTTCATCACAATACCCACAACTGCCATCGGGATCTGCGCATACTGTTCCTGTCCGAAGATGGGATCCAGCGCTCCGTATTTACGGATCATATTGTTAATGGCTGCCATAGCAGCAACCAGGGAAATTTGTGAAAGAAAACTGGTAAGGCCCAGCACGAGACTTTGGCGAACAATATCCCAATCCATGATGAAGTCACCCTGACCGGGTTTGATATGCTTCATATGGAAAATATACCAAACAGCCAGAACCGCTGTCACGAACTGACCAATGATCGTCGCCACAGCCGCACCCATCATCCCCCATTTGATAACAAAAATCAGGACCGGATCAAGAACAATGTTCACCGCGGCGCCTGCCAGAGTAGAAGCCATGGCAAATTTCGGATCCCCATCCGCCCGGATGATCGGGTTCAACGCCTGTCCAAACATATAAAACGGCACGCCGATACTGATCCAGAAAAAATATTCTTTTGAATGACGGAAGGTTTCCGCATTGACCGTACCGCCAAACATCGTCAGGATCGCATTGGAAAAGATCAGGTAAACCGCCGTGAGAATGATACTGCTGACAACAGCCAGAACAACAGCATTCCCGACACTCTTCTTTGCGTTTTGCGGCTCATTTTTCCCAAGGCTGAGGCTCACAAAGGCGCAGCAGCCATCTCCAATCATGACTGCAATGGCCAGGGCAATAACTGTCAGCGGGAAAACAACCGTATTCGCGGCATTTCCGTAAGACCCGAGATAAGACGCATTTGCAATAAAGATCTGATCTACGATATTATAAAGCGCCCCGACCAGAAGTGAGATAATGCAGGGAATTGAATATTTTTTCATCAATTTTTCAACAGGTTCTTCACCCAAAAAGCGATTCATGTCTTGTTCCATAATGCTCAAATTCTCCTCAGTAAAAAAATAAAGCGCACAGCTTTCACCGTACGCTTTACAAGACGAAAATAAAACGGCGGCACTCAACCGGACTTACGCACCAGTGCCGCACGTTGCCTGTTTATAATACCATGAATTTTGAACCGCTCTAAATAATAATTGTGACATTTTTCATGAACACAAGGATCGCTGCCTCACTCCAGATACATTTCCTGAAGCCGCGACCGTTCAGCCGGGGTGATGTGCAGAGCTTTGGCAAGATAATTATCAAAACTGCCAAACTGCCTTTCGACAGCAGCATAGGCTGCATCCAGATAAGGGATATGAGCTTCAAAAACGTATGAGATGGCTTTATCCGCTATTTCAGGATCAGCATTCGGGTTCTGCTCAATTATCATTTTTTTCAGCCGGCGTGTGTCCGGTTCCAGACAGGCGTTCGTCAGCAGATAATCTTCCCGGATATCCTCCCTGCTGACACCCATCAGTTCCTGGACGATCACACTCCCGAAACCGGCCCGGTCCTTCCCGGCGGTACAATGCCACAGAACACCTTTTTCATGGTTCTCCAGCAGCATACGGACGAACCGCTCATATTGTCCGGCACAATATGGATTCGTTATAAATCCCTCATAGGAGGCGCTCATGTGACGTCGGGCAATTTCCGCATCATACAACATGGTATGAAGAACTTCAGCAAAGGAATCTTCATCTCTCGTCACACCGGCACGCTGTTCCTCAAAAATCGGGTTGTAACGGCATACCACACCTTCTATTAAAGGTTCCGGCTTCTCCTCACACTCCTGTTTGGTACGAAAATCGACCGAAAGCTCGATCAGTCCCGAAAGTTTTTTCAAATCATTTTCGCTGGCGAAAGCCAGATGTCCGCTGCGGTAAAGTTTACCCGGTCTGATCTTCCGCCCGTCTGCACCGGTCATCCCACCCAGATCCCGCGTATTTAAAAGCTTCTCAAATTCTATTCTCCGGCTGAGCATTTTGATCACCTCACTACATTGATTTATCTATTCAGAGTTGACTTTTTCAAAGATACATATGCCATCCAATAAGTGTTTTTTTACTGTATCACAAACTGA